>CAIUEQ010000201.1 GCA_903898215.1 uncultured Bacteroidota bacterium
GTAATTCTATCATCACTATTTTCAATAAAAAAAATGTCAGAAGAAAAATCCTCTGACATTTTAAAAAACTTGTCATGTCGAGCGGAGTCGAGACATTGCTGGTTTGAAACATTTTGCTTCAATGGAAAACATAAGCCGTCTGACCTTTGGGTCTGACGACATGTAATTCTATCATCACTATTTTCAATAAAAAAAATGTCAGAAGAAAAATCCTCTGACATTTTAAAAAACTTGTCATGTCGAGCGGAGTCGAGACATTGCTGGTTTGAAACATTTTGCTTCAATGAACCTGTTCTCGACTCCGCTCGAACTGACAAGCCGAAGTAACGACAATTACTTTATCAAAATTCCTGTTGCTGAAATTTTTAATTCAGTTTTCCCTTTTACAATTTCTTTTACAGCCTTACCATCAACCACAGCAATTTTACCACTGATATTATTTGGAAGTACAAATGCTTTATTCTCTACCTCAATAAAAAGAGCTTCACCACCTTTATTTTCTAGAGTCATCCAGCAACCTTCTCCTTTACAATACTCTTCAATAATGCCTGTAACTTTTACTGGAAAACTATCAGCAGTTTGAAATTGTGCCATCACATCGCTAACAGTTTTTGCACTATCGGCTGAAACTGTTGTTCCAAAATTTCCTGTTTGTGGAAGCTTTGCACGAGGATCATTATTACAACTCATAATTGTTGCAATACAAAGAATGAATAATAGATTTTTCATATCAAATTTATTTTAAATTCTGTTTTGTAGAGACGTTGCATGCAACGTCTCTACAATGTTATTTATTGAACAATTTTTAATTCGTTGATAATATTACTTGCTTGTCCGTATTTATCAATTAAAAATAATACGTAACGAATATCAACACAAATGGTACGTTTATTAGCCGGATCAAAATGAATGTTACCACTCATTGCTTCCCAATTTCCGTCAAAAGCCAAACCTATAATTCTTCCTTCGCCATCAATAACCGGGCTACCACTGTTTCCACCTGTGATATCGTTATCAGTTAAAAATGCTACAGGCAATTTACCATCTTTCATTGCATAACGTCCGTAGTCTTTTGATTTTTGTAAATCGATCAATCGTTGAGGAACATCAAACTCAGGGTTACCTTTAAATTTAATATTTTTCTCAATCACCTCATCAAGATTTGTGATCATTGGGAATTTCATATACGGACTTACAATTCCGTAAGTTAAACGCATTGATGAATTGGCATCAGGATAAAATTGTTTTGTTGGTTGCATTTCCATCAAACCTTTAATATATAAGCGTCCGAGAGCTAATGTAGTTTCGTTGTACTCATCAACTTTAGGTTTAAAATTATCGTTATAATAATTTCTAAAAGCTTTGATATGTTTATACATTGGATCATTTTTCAACAATGAAATTCTAGGATTTTTGAACCAAGCTTTCACCATATCCATATCAGCAAAAATGCTTGTTGTAAAAATATCGTTGGTATAATTTTTAATTGCTTCGCGAGAATTTGCATTTCCTTTGATGATCATCTCACCTACAAATTTTGGTTGTTGATCTTTAGGAATATTGTTGCAATACAATACTAAAATGCTGTCGAAAATTCTTTTGTCAGCATCTATGATGGTTCCCGAAAAAGGAATATCATCAAGAGATGCAAGCATTTGCGATTTCACTTTTTCAGTTGTTTTATCATCACCTTTTGCAATGGCATCTTCGATAGCAATAGCCATAGCTGTCATCCTCGAAATAAAAGGAGAAGAAATTCCTTCACCTAAATATGTTGCCTGCAAACTTATTGGCTTATAAGCTTCAAAAGCTTTTGAAACATCAGTCAATAAATTTTTGTATTCAGTTTTATCGGCAGCCCATTTTCCAAAAGCAAGTTCTTCTTTTTGTTTTTGTTCAAACACTTTATTGTTTTTTAATTGCTCAGCTTCACCTCTGTAAAACTTCCAATAATTTGCAACACCGGCAAACTGTGAAGTTAATTTTAAACGAACATCAACATCTTTAACCATTTGTTCTTTCCAAGCATTCAATCTTACATCACGTAATTTTACGATTGCAGGATCTACCATATCAGTTGCGATTTGAACTCCTTGAGAAAACTCGTAGCGATTTGTTCTTCCAGGAAATCCCATGATCATAGAAAAGTCGCCTTTGTTTACACCTTTTAAACTGATCGGTAAAAAATATTTTGGTGTATAAGGAATATTATCAGCAGAATATTTTGCAGCCTTACCATCTTTATCCGAATAAATTCTGAACATGCTAAAATCTCCGGTATGACGAGGCCACATCCAATTATCAGTTTCGCCACCAAATTTTCCAATATTTTGAGGTGGTGCACCTACTAAACGGATGTCTGTAAATCTTTCAAAAACAAAAAGATAATAAGCATTGCCTTTAAACATTTCGCGACATTGTGCTTCGTAGGTTGTTCCTTTTGTAACGCGATCAGTAATTGATTTATAGATAGCAGGCAAACGTTTTGCACGATCTTTTTCAGAAAGATTTTTTACTGAATCAAGAACTTCTGTAGAGATATCATCCATGCGAACAAGAAATGACACGGTGATTCCGGGAGCAGGTCTTTCTTCCTGATAAGATTTTGCCCAAAAGCCATTATCTAAAATATTATCTTTTGCAGTACTTAAAGCAGTGATTGCTCCGTAACCGCAATGGTGATTAGTTAGTACAAGGCCTTTTGCAGAAATAACTTCAGCAGTACAACCTCCACCAAACCAAACAACTGCATCTTTCAAACTTGCCTGATTTACATCATACAATTGCTCGGGAGTAAGTTTTAGTCCCATTTTTTTCATCTTCTCGTGATTTAATTTTTTGAGAAGCATTGGTATCCACATTCCTTCGTCAGCTTTAACATTTAAAGACCCTAACAATAAAAATGCAATAAGAATTCTGATCATGTTTTTCATATTTTTAACTTTAATTTTAGTAGCAACGAAAGTATTTAAAAATCATTAATCGAAAAATTAAAGTATAAACACATCGCATGACTTAAATCATCTCTTGTTAATTCAGGGTAAATCTTTATGTTGCAAACAAATATTAAAATAACAATTACTTAATATATGTTCGGCTTAGATACCACTCTCACGCTTCTTTTAATTTTTTGTTTATTTGCAGCATTCGCTTTCGAGTTCATCAATGGTTTTCACGACACTGCAAACGCGGTGGCAACAGTTATTTACACCAATTCATTAAAACCGTGGGTGGCTGTAATTTGGTCGGGAATATGTAATGGTATTGGTGTATTTATTGGTGGAATTACCGTAGCAATGGGAATCAGTAATATGTTGCCGGTTGAAGTTCTTACAGATACAAATATTCATCACAGCATTGCATTGATAATGGCATTATTGCTTACCGCTATTATCTGGAATCTTGGTACATGGTATAAAGGAATTCCTTGTTCGAGTTCACATACATTGATAGGTTCAATTTTAGGTGTTGGATTAGCATTTTCATTTGTTGCCGAAAATAAAACCATCTCTTATGTAAACTGGGGAAAGGCACAGGATATCGGTTTGTCATTATTATTATCTCCTATCATCGGTTTCAGTATTGCCATTTTGTTCATGTATATTTTAAGACAAATTGTTAAAAAAAATAAAGCAATATTTAAAGAGCCGGTTTCAAATGATCCTCCCCCACCATGGATCAGATTTATTTTATTGCTTACCTGTACAGGTGTAAGTTTATCACATGGTTCAAATGATGGACAAAAAGGTGTTGGATTGGTGATGCTGATTTTAATTGCAATTGTCCCTTCCTATTTTGCTCTCGACCATTCGGTAGACATTCAGGATTACAAAAAAAATATCATCGAAGTTCAGGCTGTTATCAAAAAAATTGACGCTACCTCATTAAATAAGGCCGACAGTTTTGAACTGATTAAAACAACTGCTTTAGTTGCTCAATTAAAAACAAAAACTGATTCGATAAATGATGTTACAACTCTTAGTGATGCTAACCAATATGCTTTTCGTAAAAATGTAATTCTTATTGGAAAGTCAACAAAAAAATTACTCGAAAGTGAAAATTTAACCTTAAGTATCAAGGATAAGAAAATATTAAAAAGTGATGTGGAAAGTTTAAAAACCATCACTGATTACGCACCGTATTGGGTAATATTAATGATCTCCATTGCATTAGGATTTGGAACAATGGTTGGATGGAAACGAATCGTGAAAACCATAGGTGAAAAAATTGGCAAGCAACATTTGTCGTATGCACAAGGTGCTTCTGCCGAACTTGTAGCAGCAGGAACAATTACTTTATCTACGATATACGGACTGCCGGTAAGCACAACACATGTGCTTTCTTCGGGAGTAGCCGGAAGTATGGTTGCCAGTAAAGGTGTTAAAAATTTACAACCCGCAACAATCAAAGCAATTGCTTTAGCATGGTTACTAACTCTTCCTGTTTGTATTATTATGTCGGGAGGATTTTATTTACTGTTCAGATTGATTTTCTAAAAATCAAAAACTGTTATTTTACATTACAAAAAACATAATAGTTTTTTGGAAAAATAATTTGTTCTCCTTCAGGAATTCATTGTCAATACAACACCTGAAAAAAATTTGCTATACTTTTTCACCAAAACTTAAATCACCGGCATCTCCAAGTCCTGGAACAATATACCCATGAGTATTTAATGAATCATCAACATCAGCAATCCATAATATTGCATCAGGTAATTTTTCTTTCAGATATTCAATTCCAATTTTGCTGGCAATAAGGCATGCGATATGAACTTGTTTTGGTTTCCCTTTTTTTAGAATAGTATGGTAGGCAAGTTCAATTGATCGTCCAGTTGCTAACATCGGGTCAATTAATATTAAAACTTTATCATTGATATCCGGACTCGCCAAATACTCAACTATAATTTCAAAATTCAGTTCGTCAATATGCTTGCGATAAGCAGAAATATAAGCACAATCAGACTTATCAAAATATTCAAGAAAGCCCTGATGCATTGGCAATCCTGCTCTAAGGATTGTTGCCAAAACGGGATGTTCGGCTAAAACTTTTGATTGATGAATACCAAGTGGGGTATTGATTTCTGTATCGGTAAAACGTAATTCTTTACTAATTTCGTAAGCCATGATTTGGCCAATACGTTCAATATTTTTTCTGAACTGCATTCTGTTTTCCTGAATCTTTACATCACGCAATTCGGAAACAAACTGAAGAATTAAACTGTTTTTTTGGTTTAAATAATTTACTTGCATATAGCAACGAATTTAGAAAACTAATTAGATTTATTTATTTTGGTGAAATGATTTAAGGAATAAATTGAGTTAATTGAGAATTACTTTGTAAGTTATTATTAATATTTTTTTAGTAAGAGATAAAAATTATGCGGATTTTACTAACAGGTGCTAACGGTTATATAGGAATGAGATTGCTTCCGGTGCTTGTTGAGTCGGGGCATGACGTAACTTGTATTGTAAGAGAGAGCAGGCGCTTTCATCCTAAACCGGATTTAAGAAAAAAGATATCCATTATCGAATTTGATTTTATCAATCATGATGCAATAGAAAATCATTTTAATGGAAAAGAATTTGATACCGCATTTTATCTTATCCATTCGTTAAAAGACACTTTTGTTTCACTTGAAGAACATGAAAAAAATTCGGCAGAATGTTTTGTACAAGTTGCAAAAATCACCAAAGTAAAACAGTTAATTTATCTAGGTGGAATTAGCAATGCAAGCGCATTATCATCGCATTTAAGTGCCCGCAAAATTGTTAAAGACGTATTACAAAATTCGGGAATTAACTTTACTATTTTTGAAGCCGGTATTATTGTAGGATCAGGAAGTGCTTCTTTCGAAATCATTCGTGACCTTGTTGAAAAATTACCTGTAATTATTGCCCCTCTTTTTCTCTTATCAAATTGTCAGCCTATTGCAATTCGTAACGTGATCAATTATTTAAATCTATCGATCATGAATGAAAAAACATTTAACAGAATGTTTGAAATAGGTGGCCCTGATATTTTAACCTACAAAAAAATGATGCTTGAATTTGCAGAAGTTCGAGGGTATAAAAGATATATTTTTACTGTTCCGTTTCTTACAACACAAATTGCTTCTTACTGGTTATATTTTGTTACATCCATCAATTTCACCATAGCCAGGCAATTAGTTGAGAGTTTAAAAAATGATGTTGTTTGTCACGATCAATCTATTCTTGAAATCATTCCTCAGGATCTTATTCCTTATAAAGAAGCCATCAAACTAGCTTTCCAAGTAATCCAACAGAATATGGTGGTATCAACTTGGAAAGATGCTTCAAGCAGTACCCTTAATTATTTGAACATTAACGATTATATTGAAGTGCCGGTTTATGGATGTTTCAGAGATCGAAAATGGACAATTATTACTGCCGATAAAGTAGAAGAAGTTGCCAATCGTTTTTTTGGTATCGGTGGAGTGCATGGTTGGTATTATGCTGATGTTTTGTGGAGAATGCGTGGCATCATTGATAAAATATTTGGTGGAGTTGGCATGAGACGAGGCCGGAGAAACGAGAATAAAATTCAAGCCGGAGATGCACTTGACCTTTGGAGAGTTATTTTAGTAGATAGAAAAAATCATCGCTTATTACTTTTTGCAGAAATGAAATTACCTGGTGATGCCTGGCTAGAATTTTCTATTGTAAAATTTCATGACAGATATATTTTAAAACAAACTGCCACATTCAGGCCACGTGGTATTGCCGGGCGGAATTACTGGTACTCCATGCTTCCTTTTCATTTTTTTATTTTTAGGAACATGCTAAATAAAATTGCCGGGAAATAATTCAATTACACTAACTGTGCTGCTA
>CAIUEQ010000202.1 GCA_903898215.1 uncultured Bacteroidota bacterium
GGAAATCAAAAAGGTGATACTGCAATTTTCTTTGGCTTGTCTGGTACAGGTAAAACAACACTTTCAGCAGATCCTGATCGTAAGTTGATTGGTGATGATGAGCACGGTTGGGCTGATGATTCGGTGTTTAACTTTGAAGGTGGTTGCTATGCAAAATGTGTTGACTTAACCAAAGAAAAAGAACCACAAATTTTTGATGCCATTCGTGAAGGATCACTATTAGAAAACACACGTTTTATTCCCGGAACTAATACAGTTGATTATGCAAATATTTCGGTAACGGAAAATACACGTGCCGCATATCCAATTTATTTAATTGATAATATCGCTGTTCCTTCAGTTGGAAAAGCTCCTGAAAATATTTTCTTTTTAACAGCTGATGCATTTGGAGTATTACCTCCAATTTCTAAGTTAAATGCTGGTCAGGCAATGTATAGTTTTATTAGTGGATACACTGCAAAAGTTGCAGGAACTGAAGCTGGTGTTACTGAGCCTCAAGCAACTTTCTCGGCATGTTTCGGAAAAGCATTTTTGCCATTACATCCAGGTAAATATGCTGAAATGTTAGGCAAGAAATTAAAAGCAAATCCAAATATCAATGTATGGTTAATTAATACCGGTTGGACTGGTGGTCCTTACGGTGTTGGTTCACGTATGAAATTACCTTTAACTCGTGCAATGATTACTGCAGCTTTAAATGGCGAATTAAACCATGTTGAATTTGAAGCGCATCCAATTTTTGGATACCAAATGCCAACATCTTGTCCTAATGTTCCTGCTGAGATTTTAAATCCACGTAATACATGGACAGATAAAGAAGGATACGATGCACAAGCAAATAAATTGGCAAATATGTTTGTTAAAAATTTCGAACAATACGCAAGTGGTGTAAGTGCTGAAATTTTAAATGCTGCACCAAAAGCACAACAACATTCATAAACCTCACCCCAATCCTCTCCAAAGGAAAGGGTGTTTTTGAGAAAATAAATTATCATTGTAGAGACGTTGCATGCAACGTCTCTACTTTTTTATAACACGTTTCTAATTTTTATAACTCGTCTCTATTTTTTATAACCATGCACATATTTTATCAACCTGATCTTACACAAAATGAAATTTTTCTGGATGAAGAAGAATCGAAACATTGTGTGCGTGTGTTGAGAATGAAAATTGGAGAGGAAGTTGAGTTGGTTGACGGTAAAGGAACTTCAGCCATCGCAAAAATTATTGACGATCACCCGAAACGATGTTTATTAAATATTATAAATCGTAAATCGCAAATCGTAAATCGTAAATATTATTTGCATATTGCCATTGCACCAACAAAAAATTTCGACCGAATTGAATGGTTCATCGAAAAAGCAGTTGAAGTTGGAATTGATGAGATAAGTTTTATCGAATGCAAAAATTCAGAACGAGCAAAAGTAAATATGCAGCGCTGTGAAAAAGTTGCTATCTCGGCAATGAAACAAAGCAAACAATTTTGGCTTCCGAAAATAAATGATGTCAGAAAAAGTGATGAAGTGATGAAGGGATTAAGTGATGAAGAATTGAAATTAATTGCCTTTTGTGAAACTGATACCAAACAAACACTTCATCAACATATCAACCAATCAACTGTCACTTCGAGCGAAGTCGAGAAGCATCAAATTACAATCCTCATCGGCCCTGAAGGAGATTTTACAAAAGAAGAAGTAGAGCTTGCACTAAAGAATAATTTTAAAACTGTTTCATTTGGAGAGAATAGATTGCGAACAGAAACTGCTGCTTTGTATGCCTGCATGGCAATAAATGTTTTAACCTCTCATGAATAAAAAAATATTTTTTCTGATAGGTGTTTTCATTTCACAAATTGTTTTTTCTCAACAAATAGAAAAGGAAAATTGTCAACTTAAAACCTTTAAAGCTATTGCTATTCCAACTGTTTTAGTTGGTTATGGATTGCTTTCTCAAAATGCAAATGGTTATCCGAGCAGTAATGTTGTGAATGATTGGAGAGATAAAAATCACTCTACTTTTAAAACCAAAATTGACGACTATACAGTTTTTGTTCCTGCAGCAATGGTGTATGGGTTGGATTTAATGAATGTAAAAAGTGCAAACGATCCACTTAATCAAACAATCCTATTTGCAAAAACTTCATTCGTTACCATGGCAATTGTTTATGGATTAAAATACACCACAAACGTAACTCGTCCTGATGGTTCCGATAATCAATCGTTTCCTTCGGCACATACAGCCATGGCATTTGCGTATGCAACAGTATTGGATAAAGAATTTAAAAATACCTGGTTAAGTATTGCCGGATATTCACTTGCAACTGCCACCGGAGCGATGCGAATTTTAAATGATAAACATTGGTTTAGTGATGTGATGGTTGGTGCAGGAATTGGAATTCTTTCAACTAATTTGGTATACCTCACACATCAAAATAAATATAAATGGGACTGGCGAAAAAACTCTGTGCTTTTGCCTAATATTGGAAATGATCAATACGGTTTATTGTGGTTAAAAAAGTTTTGAAAAATAAGTTGTCGATAATTTTATGTTTGGTGTTAATGCTTGTAAACACAAGCTTTGCTCCACCATCATACAAAATCGCCAAACTAAAATATAATGGCGGAGGGGATTGGTATGCAAACAAAACATCTTTGTCAAATCTTATCAAATTTTGTAATCAAAATATCGGTACAAATATTTTTCCTGAAGAAGAAATTGTTGAAGCTGGCAGTAAGGATGTTTTTAATTACCCTTTCATTCACATGACCGGTCATGGTAATTTTTTATTGAACGATCAGGAAGCACAAAATTTAAGAAATTATTTAATTGCCGGAGGATTTCTTCATGCTGATGATAATTACGGATTGGATAAATTTTTCAGACGTGAAATGAAAAAAGTTTTTCCTGAATTGGAATTTGTTGAACTTCCATTTTCTCATCCAATCTATCATCAGAAATATGATTTCTCAAAAGGACTACCAAAAGTTCATGAGCATGATGGCAAGCCTGCTCAAGGTTTCGGACTGATTTACAAAGGTCGATTGGTTTGTTTTTATAGTTACGAATGCGATTTGGGGAATGGCTGGGAAGACCAAGATGTTTATAACGACCCCGAACCTACTAGACAAAAAGCGTTGCAAATGGGCGCAAATCTATTGCAGTATGTTTTTACGAATTGAGTGTGACAGGATTTTAACTTAGCGCTCTTAGTTAAAAACTTTGTGCTCTTGGTGGTTTACAATTTTTTACCACAAAGTTCACTGAGGAAAGCACTAAGCACACTATGAGTTATAAAATTTAATAGCATTACAAATTGGAGCAAATTTATTGCAATATGTTTTTACGAATTGAATTTGGGTGATGAAGTGATGAAGGAATATTTTTTAAAAATTAAACTGTCGCCATTTATGCTTTCTAAAACTAATCGTTGTTTAGTGTCATCATTAAAAGTGCAGGTAACAGATTTTGGTAAAGTGAATTCTTTAGTGAAAGGTACAAATTGATTTGAATCAATTTTTTCAAACACAATTTTTTGTTGCCCAAAACTAAAATTGCTAATTAAGAGTAAAATAAATACGATTACCGTTTTATTCATAATGTAAACTTATAAAAAAAACATCATCAAATGCGCAATTTTTTTAATGCAAGCGTTTGTATATTTTTACGCTCGTTAAATTCACCTACATAAAATATGAAAAAGTTAATAGTGATTTCTTCGTTAATGGTATTTTTTGTTCAGGCAAAAAGTCAGGAGTTAAGTTTTGGTGCAAGAGCCGGAATTAGCCGTAGTTCTATGGTTTCGGGATTTGCGGATTTTGCTAACAAAGATGCAATCACAGGTTTTACCGGAGGATTATATGTTAAAGCAAAATTTCTTGGTTTTTTTGTGATGCCCGAAATTAATTACAACCAAAGAGGAGGAGCAATTGATAATATCGGTTCTAACAAAATTCATTATATCGATGTGCCGCTTTTGGCAGGAAAACAATTTTTTAAACTATTCAGGGTAAATGCCGGTCCGGTTTTGCAGTTTGCATTTGCTAACGATAAAATTTCTACCTTAAATACCTATACAAATAATTCGGAGATAAATAATTTTGTGCTCGGTTTACAAGCTGGTGCAGGTGTTGATATTTGGAAATTTTCTTTTGATGTTCGCTATGATACCGGAATTACTGATGCTGCAAAAATTGTGATGAATAATACTTCTGCACCAACAACAAATCTCAACTATTCTTCACGGGCAAGCATGTGGTTGTTTACAATTGGGTATAGATTTACTAAAATCTAATGATGTAATGAGTAATTACATTAAAATTTTTGATCGCATAAAATCTGTTTTTGGAAATTCATTTGCACTTGCTATACCCAGTGTTTCTAATTTATTATTATCGCTTTTAATTATCCGTTTATACCCAGCCGAATGGTGGGGCAAAATAGTGGAGATGCAAATTATTTATTACCTGGCCATCAATTTTACAGCTTGGGGAAATAAAGAATATCTGCTCAGAGAATTCAGTAATAATTCTGCAAAAATAAAATCCATTTGGAGTGGTTCATTTAACCTTCGGTTTGTGTATGTTTTGTTTCCTGTTTGTATTGGTTTAATTATTTACGACCATTCTGTTTCAGGGATTTATTTATTGGCTTGGATTGTGTTAAGGCATATACAGCAATCGTTTGAGGCAATTGCCACGTTTGAGAAAAAATTCAATCCGATTGTTTTTTCAGAAATCGCTTCATTGGTTTTTATAGTAGCCACACTTATCTTTTTTAAAGAATTAAGTTTTGAAACAATATTATTGTTTATCACAATTTCGTATCTAATACGCACACTGATTGTGATGATTATTTTCGGAAAATATTTTTCTTTTTCATCCGAAATAAAATTTGCAACACTTGCCGCTTCTTTCACATTTATGCTTTTGGTATTTACCAATATCGCACAGTCAAAAACAGATATGATGGTGTTAAATATGCTGATGGATAAAACTGATTTAGCAAAATATGGGGTTATCACCATTTTCATTTTACTGTCGAGAAACATTACCTCATTTATTGTTTATCCTTTTGTAAAAAACATTTACCGTTTGAATAAAGCCAGCATGAAACTGCTTTCAATTGAATTCTTAAAATATGGTTTTCTAATTACCCTCGCAGGTGTGCTTTTTCAATTTATCATGCTCCATTATTTTTATCATTTCCAATTTCCATTAACACTTTACATCCTCAGTTTTATCTGTGTATTGCCAAGCTTTTGGTATACCCCAATTGTGTTTTTTTTATTCAAAGAAAACAAACAATCGAAGGTGATTTTTGTTAATATTTTTGGAATTCTCATCAATGTATTAGCTAGTTTTATTTTTATCAAACCATACGGAATAACCGGAGGATTGATTGCAATGGCAATTTCACAACTATTTATGTTGGCAATGGTTTATCGTTATTTCTTTAAAACTTTGGAACATGAACATTGAACATTTTAGAGATTATTGTTTAAGCAAAAATTTTGTGGAAGAAACATTTCCTTTTGGAGAGGATACACTCGTTTATAAAGTGATGGGAAAAATGTTTACGCTAACATCTTTTAGTTCACCCGATAGATGTAATTTAAAATGCGACCCCGATAAATCAATTGAATTAAGATCAACCTATGAAGCCGTAAAACCAGGCTATCACATGAACAAAAAACATTGGAATACCGTGCATTTTAATCAGGATTTGTCGGATAAAGAAATATTAAAATTGATTGATCATTCTTATGAACTTGTTGTGGAAAGTCTTCCCAAAAAATTGCAGAACGAATTCAAAGCAACCTAAAATTTATCCTCGCTTTTCAAGTTTTGTTTTTATGCACTCAATATTTATAAAAACAGCATTGCATTTTAAAACTCTTTTACTTACTTGCCCAAAGTGAAAATACAATACAATATTTCTTTAAAACCCTACAATACTTTTGGGATCGATGCAACTGCAAACGAATTTGTTGAAGTAACAACTATCGAAGAATTGCTTTTGCTGGTAAATACTTTTAATTTTTCTGCACGTAAAATTTTAGTGATAGGAGGAGGAAGTAATTTGTTGCTCACTAAAGATTTTGATGGAATGGTTATTAAAAATTCTATTCAAGGTTTAGAGTTGCTGAATGAAGATGACGAAAGTGTTTGGGTGAAGGCAATGGCCGGTGAGAAATGGCATTCATTTGTAATGTATTGTATTGAACATGGTTATGGAGGAGTAGAAAATCTTTCGTTAATACCCGGTTGTGTGGGTGCAGCACCAATGCAAAATATTGGAGCATATGGTGTAGAAATTAAAGATGTATTTTCCTCACTTGAGGCAGTAGAAATTGAAACAGGAAATATTGTTTTATTTACAAATTCGGATTGCAAATTTGGTTACCGCGAAAGTGTTTTTAAAAATGAATTGAAAGGGAAATACATTATTGTTTCAGTTGTTTTTAGATTAAGTAAGCATCCAAAATTTAATGTTACTTATGGTGCAATTCAACAAACGCTGGATAAGAATGAAATAAAAGATATTACTGTAAAAGCCATTAGTGATGCAGTAATTGAAATTCGAACTTCTAAACTGCCAAACCCAAAAATACTTGGCAATGCAGGAAGTTTTTTCAAGAATCCCGAAATCTCCACTCTCGAATTTGAAGAGTTAAAAGTGAAGTTTCCAAACATTGTAGGTTATCCAACATCAAATGGAAATACAAAACTTGCAGCAGGATGGCTCATCGAACAATGTGGCTGGAAAGGGAAACAAGTAGGCAAAACAGGGTCTCATAAAGATCAATCGTTGGTGCTTGTTAATTATGGTGGTGCAAAAGGAAATGAAATTTGGCAACTGGCAATGGATATTCAACAATCAGTAAAAGATAAATTCGGTGTAACCATCACTCCCGAAGTAAATATTGTTTGATTTTTTTCTCGCAGAGTTTCGCTGAATATTTTCTCGCAGATTTCGCAGATCATCGCAGAAATTTCGTTCAAATATATTTATCTCAGCATCCTCAGCGCCTCAGCGTTTATATTATTTCTTACTAATTAATTTGAAAACAACTTTTTTCTAAACCTTATCATTTTCAGCTTATTTTCGCATCTCAAAAAAGCTAACGGCTAACGGCTAGGAGCTAAAAGCTATCATGAGAAAAAGTAAATTCAAACAATACGTATTAAATAATATAACCATTGCAAATGCCGGTAGCGAAGGTAAAAGCATTGCACGTTATGACGACAAGGTGATCATGGTTGATCATGCAGTGCCGGGAGATATTGTCGACCTTAAAATCACCTCTTCGAAAAAGAGTTTTAGTTTTGGTAAGATCGAAAAATTAATACAACCATCTGCTGATAGGGTTGAACCTTTTTGTTCGCATTTTGGAACTTGTGGCGGTTGCAAATGGCAACATATGGATTATGATGCTCAGCTAAAATATAAGCAACAACAAGTTACCGATGCTTTTCAAAGAATAGGGAAATTTCCTTATCCTGAACCTGAAAAAATTATCGGTTCTTCGCAAACAACACATTACCGCAACAAACTCGAGTATACTTTTATAGATAGAAAATGGCTTGCCGATTTATCTTTAAAAGACGAAATGAGTGATGCCGAACATTTGGGATTGGGATTTCATATTCCTGGAAGATTTGATAAAGTACTCGATATTGAAACCTGCTATTTGCAAGCTTCTCCATCAAATGAAATCAGGCTGGCTGTTAAATATTTTACTGTAAAAAACGGTTATCAATATTTTAATCCGCATTCACAGGAAGGTTTTATGCGTAATATGATTATCAGAAATTCGACTTATGGTGAATTGATGGTGATCATTATTTTTAAAGTTGATGATGTTGAAAAACGAATTGCCTTACTTGATTTTTTAAAGAATAAATTTCCACAGATCACTTCTTTATTATATGTGATAAATGGAAAAATGAACGACACAATTTTTGACCTGGAAGTGAATGTTCATTTTGGAAATGATTATATCAATGAAAAAATGGAAGACCTGATTTTTAAAATTGGAGCGAAATCTTTTTTTCAAACAAATTCAAATCAGGCTTTAGTGTTGTATACAAAAACTCGCGAGTTTGCCGGATTAGCTGGCAATGAATTGGTATATGATCTTTATACAGGAGTTGGCACGATTGCAAACTTTGTGGCAAAAAATGCCAAACAGGTTATTGGAATAGAATCTATCGAACAAGCAATTTTGGATGCTGATGAAAATTCTAGAATTAATGGAATTACTAATACGAAATTTTTTGCAGGAGATATGAAAGATGTGTTGAATGATGCTTTCATTTTAGAAAATGGAAAGCCTGATGTCATCATCACCGATCCTCCTCGTGCAGGAATGCATGAAGATGTGGTAAAAAAGATATTGGAATTGAAAGCTCAAAAAATTGTGTATGTAAGTTGCAATCCTGCCACACAAGCACGTGATATTGCTTTAATGCAGGAATTGTATGAAGTAACAAGAGTGCAACCTGTTGATATGTTTCCTCATACTCATCATGTTGAAAATATTGCACTATTGGAACTTCGTAAATAGATTTTTCAAATCATAGTTTTCATTTATTTTGGCATTATATTTTCTTTTGACGTAAAAAAAATAACATCATGAAAAAAATTAGCACAGTATTTTTAGCATTGGTTATCATTTCGGGTTGCAGTTTTAAAATGGCCGGAATGAAAGAAGTGAAGGAACCTTTTAGTGGAAGTAAATATGAAAGCAATGGAAGATGGTTTAGAGGAACCGGAAGTGGGGAGAGCATGAATTTGGAAACTTCAAAAGACAAAGCAATGCTATCGGCAAAACAACGATTGGCATCAGGCGTTCAAACTCAAATTAAAACTGTGAGTGAAGAATATAAAGGCGAGCGTCAGGCTGATAATGCAATTGGAGATTTTAACGACAGATTTCAATCTTTGACACGTGAAGTGATGAGCCAGATTTTAATAGAAGTGCAAACCATCGATTCAAAAACTTTTCAAAAATCAGATCGCACTTATGTTTCTTATGTTGCATTAGAAGCTCGCAAAAAAACATTGTACAAAAAGTTAAAAGAGATTGCCGCACAAAAAACTTCGTTAAGTGATAAAGACAAAAAATACATTCAGGAAATGATGGATAAGGCGATCAAGAATTTAAATGATGGGGAATAAGTTGATGGGTTATTTGATGATGGGCTGATTAGAAAATCTCTTTAACTTTTTATTTAAAATTAAAATTCTTTCCTAAGCTCACGCCCCACCAATCAGTATATTTACCATCACGAATAAAAGGAGTGTAGCTAATTCTTAATAAAATTTTATTGGTATCAACAACCCTGAATCCTAAAATCCCAATAGGAACAACTTCTCTTTCCTTGATGCTTTTTGCAAGCAATGTAAATCCAATACCAAATTCAAATTTCTCTTTTCCTTTTCCAATCAAAAATTGTGTAGAGAACGGAGTCATCACCGTATTTCTGTCTAAATATACTTTATTTAAAAAGGTGTAATCTAACGGATTGTAACCAATGCCCACTCTTCCAACCAAAGCAGTATACTCGCTTTTGAAAAGAAATTTTTCGTAGTTCATTGAATAAAACATCGAAGCTCCACCCAACTCCACATACCAATTATTTAAAGCCATCGATTTAAAATCAGTATGTTCTTCCTGTGCTTGAATATTTGTAGAAATAAAAATTGCAATGAGCAACCAAATTGTATTTTTGATTTTTACCATTGATAGATTGAACGAAACTTGTTAAAAAAACTTTTACAATATTATCAAATAATCTGTAACCTCAGCTTGGATGTTATTATAGGCGTTTGTTGCAGCATGTTAGTTTTGCCTGTTTGTTTAAATATTGAGATGCCTGAAATATGGTATATCGCTTTACCTCTTTCAACTTGGGCAATTTATTTAACGGATCATTTGATAGATGTATTTAGGAACACGGATGAATATCCAACGCCACGACATCGATTTATAAAAAAGTATTCACGGGAAATTATTTTTCTCCTTATTTTTTTATGCGCCACTTTGCTTTTTCTGTTGATTGATCAATTTGATATAAAAATACTTATTACCGGAATTGCACTTCTTTCTATTGTTATTCTTCATTTTATTATCGTGCGCATCAATCCGCTTAAAAAGATGCTGATAAATAATAAAGAGTTTGCTGTAGCAAGTATTTATGCCATTGGGATTTATTTGGCTCCACTCTTAGTCTTATTTGAGAACGATAATAATAACCTTGTTCCGATAATTTCCTTTTTGATATTTTTAACTCTTGCCTTTATTAATTTGTTAATGGTTTCGATTATTGAAATTGATAACGATAAGAAAATGGGAAATTCTTCTTGGGTAATTGCTATTTCTCAAACGAGAGATCAAAAGATTTTATATGGATTATTTATTGGGATTTTTTTCGTGATCATTTTTACAATCCCATTTGCAAATGAAAAAATTAAATTTTTATTGCTCTCTTATCAATTTATTGCTTTAGGGCATTTTATCATTTTTAGTTTTCGTAAAAATCTACTTCATTTTCTTGCCTACCGAAAACTATCTGAGATTTTATTTTGGGTACCGGCATTGGTTTATTTTTTCATCTGAATAATCCGCAAAATATTTTCTTTTTTTTATGATTTATTAA
>CAIUEQ010000203.1 GCA_903898215.1 uncultured Bacteroidota bacterium
GTTCCATCCATCACATAATTATTTGGTAAAGTAAGTTCAGCATCATACCAACCAAAATCACCATAAAATTCTTTTCCTAAATGCTGATCTGTTTCCCAACCAAATTTTCTATCGTATACGCAAATACGCGGATACCAATGAACTACTTTAAACTGCTTGTTTCCCCAATTATCTTTTAGCACTTGCATTCTTCTGCGCTGGTCTCCACCTCCATCAAAATATGTTTTAAATTTTATTTTAAAAGTAACTGAGCTATTGGGATTAAGATTACAAGGAAGTGCAACTTTAATAATCGTGTTATCAATAAATTCAATCTTTCCTTCAACTCCTTCGTAGGTATTTATAAAGTCATCATACACTCCAGTATGATTTATATTACTACTTTGATGTACTTCATAGGATAATTTTTTATCGTTACAATTGGTAATAATTAATTTTTCTATTTCAGTACCTTTTCCATCCAATTCATATTTGCCAAACTTTTGTTTGTAGCCATTTACAATATTTAATTTCTCGAGGTAAGAACCTTTTACAAAAGCGTTTTGATACAAATGAAAATACACAAATGAAAGTGTGTCGGGAGAATTATTGTAGTAAGTAAGTTCTTCTACCCCATCAATAATATCAGTCTTATCATCAAGTACAGCTTTCATTTTATAATGAACATCTTGTTGCCAATAGGCCGCATTTGGTATTCGGTTTTTCCAATAAAACTGATTGGAAGTTGAACGATAAAAATCGTCCTGCGCAAAAATATTGAGCGCAAAAAATAACATCGAAAACGACAGTAGGTATTTTATCATAACAAAACAAAGTAAAGCAATGAGTGATGAATAGCAAAAATGTTTTTAGGATCAGTTATTTGCAACAAAAAATTTGCCTGATGCAGCTACATTATTTGTAGCAGATGCAATGATAAAAATATATAATCCGGGTAATAATGCATCAGCCGAAAACTGATAAGTTGTGCCTGCAAAAGAATTTGATTTACTAATAAGTTGACCGTTATGATCAAAAATATACATATTAAAATAAGTATTGTACTGATTTTGAAAATAGATAGTTGCTACAAAACTATTGCTGGCACTGACAGGGTTTGGGAAAAATAAAAAATTCTGACCGCCCACTCGAATTGCAATAGTTTGTGAATAATATCCACAAGTATTTACCCGATAATAATTTATTCTGGACAGGTCGGGAGTGGCATGATCAAAAGTATTTAGCGTTCCTGTATAAATCTGCACAGGGTTTGAAAACATTGAATCGGTTGACCACTCAACAATTACTTGAGGGCATTGACAACTTGAATTCAAAGTCCAATTTAACGTAATAATACTTTTACCAGAAGTGGCTGTGAAAGATGAAAAGCATTGCGCAAAAGAATGCTGAGAAATAAAAAATAAAAGGATAAAAATTATTTTCTTCACCGAACGAATTTAAGTGAACAAAAATTTAAAAGCGATTAAATATTTTTATAATTTTCTTTTAATGAAAGTTACTTTGCTTTTAATTGCGAGCTGATAAATATTTCAATACAAAAATCTCGATGAAGAATATTTCATTTTAAAAACTTTTGTCGGTTGGATATGAAATAATGTGTAAAAGGGCATAAAACAATTTAAATATTACTCATTAAAATTTAATTATTGAAATATGTTATTAATAGCAGACAGCGGATCAACAAAAACAGATTGGGCACTTACCAACCCTAAAAATGGTGCTACAGAAGTATTTCATACTATTGGATACAATCCATATTTTATAGATTCAGAAGCCATCTATCACTCGTTATCAGAAAATCTGATCAAAAATTTTGAGGCAGATAGTGTTACTGAAATTTATTTTTATGGATCGGGTGCTTCAACTGAAAACAAAAAGGATATTGTTAGCAAAGCATTGGCAAGAGCATTTCCAAAAACAAATAAAATTATTATTGAGCATGATTTGCTAGGTTCTGCAAGAGCATTACTTGGACAAGAAGCAGGCTTTGCTGCAATTTTAGGAACAGGTACCAACACTTGTATTTACGATGGAATCGATTGCGTAATGAATATTGATTCTTTAGGATATTTATTGGGAGATGAAGGAAGCGGAAGTTATATAGGCAGAAAAATTTTGCGTGATTTTATGCGCAAAAGATTAGAACCCGAATTGCATATTCGTTTTAAAGAACGATTTCATATTGAAAGCAATGAACAAATTCTTCAAACACTTTATTCCTCACAATTCCCAAACAGATACCTTGCTAACTTTTGTTCATTTGCCGATGAATATGTTACACATCCATATATCAAAAATAAAGTGCGCGATTCGTTTAGAGATTTCTTTAAAAACTTAGTGAGCAAATATCCTGAGTACAAAAAATATCCATTTAACTGCGTTGGTTCAGTTGGATTTGTATTTAAAGATATTTTAGAAGAAGTAGCTGTAAGTTTTGATATGAAAGTTGGAAATGTGATACAATCTCCACTTGAAAATTTAGTAAAATTTCATTTAGAAAATAATTCTTCTAATAAATAAATGCTCTCAAGTTTCTTTTAAAAACAGGTATATCATAGAACTTCCTGTATCTGTTTTCTGGA
>CAIUEQ010000204.1 GCA_903898215.1 uncultured Bacteroidota bacterium
GTGGTGGAAAATATATTGATGTGCATTTTGATGGGATATCAAATGAAATTGAAATTGATTTTAACGAATCGTATTTCCCTTATTGCGCATACAGTCAAAGGTATTCGTGCCCGATAGTTCCATCAGAAAACCATATTGATCTGGAAGTTTTAGCCGGAGAAAAATTTAAATAACTAGAAAATAGTTATTAGGTTAATAGTTATTTATTGTCTGCGGAAATCTGCGAAATCTGCGTGAAAAAATAAACCACAAAGTTCACTAAGCATTTTCACAAAGAGCACAAACGTTTAATATAATTTTTTTTTAATACTTCGTAAAACTTATTGTATTTCAATATAAAGTCCTCCCTAATAAGGGAGCCTGCCTGCCGCTGATTGGCCTGATGGGCAGGCAGGGATTTAGGTGGGTGTCAAAATTTATTTCTGTATTGAAAACTAACTCTGCGTAAATCTGCGAAATCTGCGAGAAAATAATTAACCACTAAGCGCACAAAGTATTTCACAAAGAGCACAAACGTTTAATATAAATTTTTTTTAATACTTCGTAAAACTTATTGTATTTCAATATAAAGTCCTCCCTAATAATGGACGCTCATAATACTGAATGGCGTGCGGAGATTTAAATTTCTTTGTGTTCTTTGTGATGCCTTCGAGTTCTTTGTGGTAAAATATTATTGACGAATTTTCACACTTCAACAAAAAAAAATTAAACCACTAAGCGCACAAAGTATTTCACAAAGAGCACAAATGTTTAAAATTGAAAACTAACTCCGCGTGAATCTGCGAAATCTGCGAGAAAAAAATTAACCACTAAGCGCGCAAAGTATTTTCACTAAGTGCACTAATATTTAATATAAATTTATTTCTGTATTGAAAACTAACTCTGCGTGAATCTGCGAAATCTGCGAGAAAAAATTCTTACTATTTAAAGTGCCTAATAACAATAAATGAATCTCATTAAATAATGAATATCGAACATTGAATGATGAATAATGAAGTATTTATTCACTTCGACATTCGACATTTTTTATTCATTATTCGATATTAACTCTTAATGTTTAAAGTGTCTAATACCGGTAAAGTACATCGCTATTCCATGAGCATTGCAATACGCAACTGATGCATCATCTTTAATTGAACCACCAGGTTGTATCACTGCTCTGATGCCTTCATTTCCGGCTATCTCCACACAATCAGGAAAAGGGAAAAATGCATCACTGCTCATCACCGCTCCATCAAGATCAAAATTAAATGCTTTAGCTTTTTCGATTGCTTGTTTCAAAGCATCCACACGTGATGTTTGTCCGCATCCAATTCCGATCAGTTGTTTATTTTTTGCAAAAACTATCGTGTTTGATTTGGTATGTTTTGCAATGGTATCAGCAAATAGCATATCGCTAATTTCATTTGTTGTTGCTGCTTTGGTAGTTATTAAAGTAAGGTTACTTTCATTTAAAACTACAGTATCTTTATCCTGCTCAACAACACCATTTAAAATACTGCGGAATGTTTTCCCTTTTGGCAATACCATTTTTTGTTGAAGAATGATTCTGTTCTTTTTTGCTTTCAAAATCTCTAAAGCTTTTTCATCATATGAAGGAGCAATTAATACCTCTAAAAATATTTTATCCATTTCAACAGCTGTGGCAGCATCGATATGTTTATTGGAAGCAATCACCCCACCGAATGCCGAAACAGGATCACCTGCCAAAGCATCTTTCCATGCTTCAAAAACTGTTGCACGTGTTGCCAACCCACACGGATTATTATGCTTGATTACAGCAACCGTTGGCTCATTAAAATCACCAACAATATTTAATGCAGCATCCACATCCAATAAATTATTATACGATAATTCTTTTCCATTGAACTGTACAAACAGCTCATCTAAATTACCATAGAATACTCCTTTTTGGTGAGGATTTTCGCCATACCTTAATACCTTACCATTTTGAACACTCGCTTTAAATGCAGTATCATTCTTATCAAAATAATTAAAAATTAGACCATCATAATGCGAAGTGATATTGAATGCTTTTAAAGCAAATTCTTTACGTTGCTCAATGCTGCTTTCACCTTTTTGTTCAGTTAAAATATGTAACAAATTTGAACTATCATTTTTATCGGCAACTATCAAGGTATCTTTAAAATTTTTAGCAGCTGCGCGAATCAATGAAACTCCACCGATATCAATTTTTTCGATGATCTTGCTTTCGTCTGTGGTTGACTTTACTGTTTCTTCAAACGGATAAAGATCCACTATCACCAGATCTAAAAATGGAATAGTGTATTCTGCCATTTCTTTCTGGTCACTTTCATTTTCACGTCTTGCCAAAATTCCTCCAAAAACTTTTGGATGCAACGTCTTTACTCTTCCTCCCAAAATACTTGGATATCCTGTAAGGTTTTCAACAGCATGAACTTTGATACCAAGTTTTTCAATAAACTCTTGTGTGCCACCGGTTGAATAAATATTAATACCAAGGTTGTGAAGAGCTTTAACAATAGGCTCTAAACCGTCTTTATAAAATACAGAAATTAGTGCGTTGGTTATTTTGCGGGATTCGTTCATCATAAAATTTATTGTGCCGCAAAAGTATGTTTTGAATTGGATTAGTGAAAAATTATTTCTACTTATATCATTCTATTAAAAATAACTAATTGCAATACTTCTGCATTTGTTAACACACCAATTCTTTGACGCAATTTTAATTTTATCTTACTCACATTTCTCTCTGTAATTTTAAGTGTTCCGGCAATTTGTTTAACGGGTTTTCCATGTGCGGTTGCACTTAAAATAAAAATTTCTCTTGCATTTAGCGTTTGTCCATTTATTTCCTTTATTTCTATTGCTTTATTCACTATTTCACGAATTTCATTCATCAATTCGTTGTGTTCGTTGTGTTCGTTGTGTTCGTTGTGTTCGTTGTGTTCGTTATGTTCGTTGTGTTCGTTGTGTTCAAATATTTTTTTCAATTCGCTTAATAATTCTTTTAACACAAATTCATCTGCATAAAATTTATTTTCAAGTGCAAAGTCTATTGCTTTTGAAACACTTTCAATTCCTGAATTTTTGTAAACATATCCACTTACTCCTATCAGTTGCATCTCTTCTATCCAATGTGTACGAATATGTTGAGTAATACAAATAATTTTTATTTCAGGGTATAGCTGATGAATTTTAATTACAGCATCCAAACCATTAATGGGTTGCATTTCAATATCAGTTAGGATAAATTCTGGTGGATACTTTTTTACTAGCCTTATTAATTCTTTCCCATTCGTGGCTTCAGCAATTACAGCATGCCCAAGTGTATTTAAATATTTTTTAAAGACAAAAAGACAAAACTGAGAATCATCTGCTATGATAAATTTCATGGTCTAGTTTATTTAGTATTTTAAAGATCCGTTTAAATATCAAATATACTTTTTTTAAAACATTATTGTGTTCCTATATCAGAACCGCTTTGTTCCTTTTTTGTTCCTATAATTGAACTGAATAGGAACTGATAAAATGAAATATTAGTTTTTAGTTTGTAGTGCTTTATTTTAATTAAATGATGCGCGCGCTGATAATTAAATTAGGGATATGCCGAAACCCTTTTAGAAGCAGGCATCAAATAATAAATGAATTAAAATGAAAAGTATCCTTTCGATTAAATTAGCGATAATATTATTATCGACTATCATGTGCACTATTTCATGTAAAAAAGATTCTGCTGAATCACAAATATCAACTACCCCTTCTATATCAATACACCCCTCACCTAAAGCAGTAGCTACTACTACTGGAGGCTCGACACATTATAGGCTTCTTGGACCTTCACCAAGATACTACTGCTTTGAGATGCCAGGTACTTGCCTCCCAGATGTTATTGTTACACCTCATATTAGTGAAATAAGTATTTTAATATCTGCAATTAGTACAGGAACACTTCCTGTATATTTCACAAATAATACATGGGTTACTATTTTGCCAGGACTCAAAGAAACAATAAATAGTGATGTGGTTGTTGCTTTACAAAATGGTACTTTTTGTATGATGTTTATAGAGTTTCCCGATAAATATATGTTCTATACAGGACCCGTTTCTGGTCTAACAATTGAAAATGCAGCTTTAGTTTTTCCATTAATTAAATAAATTATCTAAATAAAAGCGTTGCAATAATGCAATGCTTTTATTTAATACCATTATGCCAAAAAATTTATTCTTTACATTTATAACTATTGTTACATTGCTTACTACCTGTAATCGCAGCCATTTTAAATCAATTTCACTAAAAGTACAAGATGGATACATCCTAAATAATATGTATGGCGATACGATGGTTTTCACAAGCCCATACAAAAACAAAATACTTTTTTGGAATGTTCATACCAACGATACTTTTTCAATCAAGATAAATTTGAATTTTAGTATAGAGGATGCCTTTTTAAATGGCAGTAATTTTTATGTTTTTGACAATCGTATGTTCCGAGATCAGAATGATTATAAAATATATAAGTATAATCTTATAACAAAATCATTTATAGATACTATTACTATATCAAAAGTAGTTGATAACGGTATTGAATACGTTTTTGACCCTGTTGGTTCAGAATGCCCATTTTATATTAATGGAGAGAATATTTATTTTCATGTTTCTCCCACTATTTTATTTAACAAATCAGAGAAGGGGGAAATGTCTTACTTTAAACATTTAAATACCATCCTAATTAAGGATAGTTCAAAGAAAATATTCGCTAATTATCCATTCTCATATTGCAAAAAATATTATAATGACTTCTATCCAATGTATTTAACCTATTCAGATACGTTAATTTGTTGCTTTAGAGCAAATCCTGTTTGTTATAGATTTTGTAATGGTATATATATTGATTCAGTGAGTACACCTTCAAATCATTTTCAAAATTTCAAGTCATTTTCAAGTAATGAATGGACTACAGGAAAAATTACAGACAGTATAATAAGGAAAACAGAATTGATAAATCCGATGTATTATAAATTATTGCATAATACTAAGACAAATTACTTTTATAGAATAGTTTACCTTAGCAAAACTCCTGAAGGTAAAACTGTATCAACTTTTAACGAAAAAGCATGGTCGTTAATAAAATTAGATGAGAAATTTAATAAAATAAGTGAGAAAGTATTTGACCAAAATAAATTAGACCCATCTCGATTATATCCTTTTGATAAAGGTTTAATAATCCAAATTCGTGAAAATAAAATTTATAATAAAAAGATTACTTATGATTTTGAATACATTGGAGAGGAGTAAACAGATATTATTTGTTTTAATTATATTAAGTATGTCCTGCAAAGAATCGTGCAAGATTATTCCGCCAGAAATGAAAATACAATGCAAAATAATAATTAGCCTAAATGGTATAAGCTGTAATGGGTGTGTAAGTTCATTCATAAGCAATTTGAATTCACCGTATTTAAACCAATCAATTTTTGCTTATATCGAACCAAATAAATCTCAATTTATACCATTACTTGAGCAGAAGAATATTCTGTATAAAATTATTTCAAACGAAGATATGAATAAACTTGAATTACAAAACTCTGAATTCTGCATCCTTAAAGAATGCGAAATAATTAAAAGGATAGAAATAAAAACAGATAATCTTCCCCTCATTTTTCAGGTATTATCAAATTTAGATATCAGTAAAACTCAGTAATTTTTTACAACTCATTATTCAACAACTTCAACTTGCAAATATTTTGATAATTTTTGCTGCGTAAGGCTTCGCTCAATGGAACTAAATGTCTTTGTCCGTGTGTATCAGAACCAATCATATTTACCATTTTTTTCTCAATTAAATACTCGGCAGTTTTTTGAAGTTGTGGTGACTAATATCCAATCAATGAAAAAATATTTATCTGAAATAAGTTGTTCCTATAAAGGAACCGCACAGTTCCTTTTTTGTTCCTATAATTGAACTGAATAGGAACAGATAAAATGAAATATTAGTTTTTAGTTTGTTGTGCTTTATTTTAATTAAACGATGCGCGCTCTGATAATTAAATAAGGGATATGCCGAAACCCTTTTAGAAGCAGGTACCAAAAAATAAAACTAAATTTTATGAAAAAAATTTTAATTTTTTATGCTATTGCACTTATGATTATCAGTTGTAGCAAAAGCGAAGACACTTTACCAATCTCTCAACCAGCTAATAATATTGGTTCATCCAAGAAGGTGGTTTTATCAGGTAATGTTGTCTATTCGAATAATGCCTGTACTTTGGCTGATGGTTCATCTGGTTGCAAGTGTGAAATTACTGAAACAGATGATGACTGTTCACTCCAAACAGACTGTAAAAGTTCTTCTGCCTTACCTCACTATAAAGCTCAGTTACACGCATTATTTACAGATGAGCAAATTACTGAAAGAGCATTAAATGAAATAAGAATCACAGAAACAGAATTAATAGATGCTTTAAAACTTGATGGCTACCCACTTAAATAGTAATGCTTTTTCTAAAACAGGCAAAGTAATTCTCATTGGAATTACTTTGCTTTCGATTTCGTGTCTTAAAGACAAATCGTTCAAAAGTTATAAGTTAAATGAAAAAATATTATTTAAAATAAATACAGGACTTTCTGATCCATCTGGTTTATTAATTAATAATGAAACTGATAAATTTGTTTATAAAATTTCATCCAATCAGTTAATCTTTTATCATATAAAAGTTGATAGTGTAGTTAAAAAAATTGATTTACCACACTTTGTTAAATTTCATAGTATTGATATAATTGACTTAAATACATTCGCACTATTTGTAGATAGTGCTTTTTATGTATATAAAAACAATAATTTTATAAACTATTCTATCAATCAATTTGATACTTCTATAATTCTTTTGCCATATCACAAAATAAAATACTTTCCTGATCTTAATAAGATTACAGCAATCGCTATTTTCAAAACCAAACTAAAACAAGATATAAAAGCATACGATGTTAAATTTATAAATGTTTTTGATTTAGTGAAAAAAACTTCAGAATTAGTAAGTTTCAAATATCCAATACAATATCATGATAACAAATTGGGAATTCCAAATATCTACTTTTCAAAAGCCAAACATAACCTTATCATAAGTTTCAGCTACGACCCACAACTTTATATTTTAAATTTAGAAAACCTAAAAGTCAACAACGTAGTTTTAAAAAGTAGAGATAATATGTTAAATGCGAGTTATGATAGAAATTTGGATAAACGATCTAAATTAGATATGATTCAGAAAAATCTTCATTTTTCTGATTACTATGGAATTGCCTTTTATGGTTCTAATGGTGATAATTTTTACCGAATATATAAACCTGCACTTCCTGAAAAAGATGGTGCTAATTTTTTATCTAGTAAAGATATTGGCTGTAGATTAATTAAACTTAGTTTAAAAAATGGTAATCAACAAGAGTATTTATTGCCAAATGGTGTTTATTATTTGATAGACAATTGGACAATTGATCCTGAAAATGAAGATTTAAATTACCTAAAAATATACCCATATGATCAAAAAAATAATATTTGGATTTTTAATGTGCACACTATTCATTTGTTTGACTTTTAATTTAAGTTCATGTAGGTATAGTCTGAAAAATGAAGACGATGAACAGAAACGATTAGTATCTTTTTTACTTAAAAATAATATACCAGCTAATGCAAATATTATTTTACTTCAACCATCAAAATGCCTTTCATGTCAACCCGCTATATTAAAAGCTGTTGACTCCATTGAGATGGCATACATTTTATTTTCTACTAATGACACTTGCATGTCTGTTAAACCCGGACATAAATGTATTCCTTATGATGAAGAAAGTTTATATAACAGTGGGTTATCACAACTTTACTCCGAACTAATAGTATTACAAAACGGCAAAATTGTTTCTCGAAAGGCTTTATTTAAATAAAAAATGAATCCTTTCACAACTCATTATTTAACAACTTCAGCTTGCAAATATTTTGATAATTTTTACTGCGTAAGGTTTCGCTCAATATAACTAAATGTCTTGGTCCGTGCGTATCAGAACCAATCATATTTACCATTTTGTTCTCAATTAAATACTCGGCTGTTTTTTGAACTTATGGTGAATAATATCTAATCAATGAAAAAATATTTATCTGAAATAACTTGTTCCTATAAAGGAACCGCACAGTTCCTATTTTGTTCCTATAATTGAACTGAAAAGGAACAGATGAAATGAAATATTAGTTTTTAGTTTGTTGTGCTTTATTTTAATTAAACGATGCGCGCTCTGATAATTAAATAAGGGAAAAGCCGAAACCCTTTTAGAAGCAGGCATCAAAATAAAAAAAAGACAAATGAAAAAATTACTAGACAGATTTTTGCTAATAGCATTTAGCATTTTATCAAGTACACTTTTATATGCACAAGCACCGCCAGGAAATGGCAATCCTACAAATCCTTCTGGATGCCTAAGTCCTAGTAGATGGGGACCTTTTGGTTCAACGGGTAAAGGATATGATTGTTTTGGTTGTGGACAATATCCTGCTTGTCCCGCAAGCCCATGCTTATCTTGCTTTAGGATTTA
>CAIUEQ010000205.1 GCA_903898215.1 uncultured Bacteroidota bacterium
AATTGGAACAACAAAAGTTCCTATTGATGAATTGCCAAAAGAATTATATTTTATTATCGAAAAAATGAAACCGGGTGAAATATCAGAGCCATCACTAATTACCTTAGCTGGACCTGATAACGAAAAGGCTTGGAGAGTGCTCTATCTTAAGTCAGAATCAAAACCTCATGTTTGTAATCTAAGAGATGATTACCAAAAATTGCAAGCGATGGCATCACAAAAAAAACAACAAAAAGCCATGCAGGATTGGGTAGAAAAATATAAGAAAAAAGTATACATAAGTATTGCCGATTCGTATAAAAACTGTCCGAATATTCAAAAATTTTTAAAGTAAAAACGTTAAATGATAACTTATAATTCTGATGTTGAAGCTGCTGATGCACTTCATAAAAAATACAAGGAACTAAAAATTGAAATTGGAAAAATAATTATCGGCCAACATGAAGTTGTAGATGCTGTATTGATGTCGATTTTTGCCAATGGTCATACGCTTTTAGTTGGAGTTCCGGGGCTTGCAAAAACACTACTCGTTCGTACCATCGCTGATGTGTTGGATTTAAAATTTAATCGCATACAATTTACTCCGGATTTAATGCCGAGTGACATTACAGGTTCTGAAATTTTAGATGAAAAACGTGAATTCAAATTTTTACGCGGACCACTTTTCGCAAACATCGTTTTAGCTGATGAGATCAATCGAACTCCTCCAAAAACACAAGCTGCATTATTAGAAGCCATGCAGGAAAAATCTGTTACAGTTAATGGAAAAAACCATCCACTCGATCAGCCTTTTTTTGTTTTAGCAACACAAAATCCAATAGAACAGGAAGGAACATATCCTTTACCCGAAGCGCAACTCGACCGTTTTATGTTTAATGCAATTCTCGATTATCCAAAATACGAAGAAGAATTATTAGTTGTAAAAAATACCACAGGCGGAAATATTCCGGTTGTAAATAAAGTGTTAAGCGGAAGTGAAATTTTATATTTCCAAAACCTTGTTCGGAAAGTTCCTGTTGCTGATAATGTTTTAGAATACGCTGTAAAATTGGTAAGTAAAACTCGCCCAAATACACCACATGCAACTGCACAAATAAACGAATTTATTTCATTTGGTGCCGGCCCGCGAGCTGGACAATTTTTAGTGCTTGGAGCAAAATGCCATGCATTAATAAACGGAAGTTATTCTCCGGATATTGATGATGTGAAGGCTGTAGCAAAAGATGTGATGCGTCACCGCCTGATCAAAAACTATAAAGCCGAAGCTGAAGGTATAAGTATAGAAAGTATCATTGAGGGCTTAATGTAAAATAATTTGATTTGCTTGATTTTTCAGGCGCAATATCTTTTTCATGAACCGTAAAATCTCATTATTTATTTCATCCATTTTTCATCCGGTTTTTATAAATCTGTTGAGCCTTATTTTGCTATTTGTATTATTCCCTTTTTTGCAAATAGCCATAAGCTTTTCTCTCAAAATTTTTTATATCCTATTCATTTTTATCACAACAGGATTATTGCCGGTTATTGTGGTAGGTGTTTTAAAATTATTGGGTAAATTAAATTCTGTTTTATTAGATGATAAAGATGAAAGAACTACGCCTTATATCATCACTGCCTGTTTGTATTTATTTGATTATTATTTTTTAATGCGGTTTGGAGCTCCGCATTTATTGATTGCTTATTTACTTGCCTGTTCATGTATTGTTGTTGCTGTACTTATCATAAACATTTATTATAAAATCAGCATCCATTCTGCTTCTCTTGGAGCACTATCGGCTGTTGTAATTGCATCTTCGCAAATGGCAAGTTTTGATATCCGAATATTGCTTGCTTTGATAATTCTAATTTCGGGATTAACGGCAAGTGCAAGATTATTTTCAAACGCACATGTCCCCTATCAAATTTATTCAGGATTTTTTTTAGGAATTGTAATCATGATGTTCATTTTATAAAAATCTTTCCTGTATTAAATTAATTTCGCTTTACTAACCAATCACAATTAACTTTTTTATGAATTACGAAACTATATTATTTGAAATAAACGAGGGAATAGCCACACTCACTTTAAACAGACCTGAAGTATTTAATGCATTTAACGAACAACAAAGCACAGATGTAATTGATGCATTAAAAATTTGTGAAAAAGATAAGACGATACGTGTATTGATTTTAACCGGATCGGGTAAAGCATTTTGTTCGGGGCAAGATTTGAAATCAATAGCAGGATCAAAACGTTCGTTAAGTGAATCTCTTTACAAACGTTACAATCCAATGATACGCGCTATGCGAAATTTGCCTGTTCCAATTATCTGCAAACTCAATGGAGTTGCTGCCGGAGCTGGTTGTTCGATGGCATTGGCAAGCGATATGATTATTGCTTCCGAAAATGCATCACTTATAGAAGTTTTCATTCATGTTGGTCTGGTGCTGGATTCTGGTTCGTCCTATTTTTTACCACGTTTGGTTGGCTCTAACAAAGCATTCGAACTTGCAACAATGGGCTCAAAAATTTCAGCACAACAGGCTGCCGATTTAGGAATGGTGAACAAAGTTGTGAAAGTGGAAGACCTCGATATGGAAGTTCAAAAAGTTGCAGAATATTATCAAACAGCACCAACAAAAGCTGTTGCTTTAATTAAAAAAATGTTGAATAAATCTTTCCATTCCGACCTCGAAACTATGCTTGAATACGAAGCTTTTTGCCAAGAAATTGCAGGAAAAAGCGATGATTATAAAGAGGGAGTAACTGCATTCATTGAGAAAAGGAAGTCCAAATTCATTGGTCAATAATTCGCCTGTTTTAATTCATTGATTTTTATATCACAAATACATAACTTGCTCCAAATATCACTTAAAAATCAAGATTATGAATATCGCTTTTAAACACATTCTTCTCCCATTTGATGGGTCAGAACAATCAATAGTTGCGCTAAAATCTGCAGTCTTTTTTACAAAAAAATTTAATTCACTTCTTACTGTTGTTCATATCGAGGAAAAGATCTCCGAAAGTGAAATAAAAGCATTGATAGACAAAAATGCTCAAGATATCGTTTATCTATTTATGCATAAGGTTGGTAAACCTTTTAAAGGAATTATTGAGGCTGCAAAAGAAACCGATACTGATTTAATTATTATGGGAACCCACGGTATTTCCGGTTTTGAAGAGTTTTGGATGGGAAGCAATACATATAAAGTGGTGAGTACGGTTAAATGTCCTGTGCTTTCAATGCGCGAAAACGCTCTACATAACGATTTTAAATCCATCGTTCTACCAATTGACACCTCATTTGAATCTCGCCAAAAAGTACCTTTTGCAATTGGACTTGCCAAACAATTTGATGCCACTATTCACGTACTTGGAGTATCTGTTGATGATGATAAAGAATCCGATCATCATGTAAGTTCTTATTCCCGCCAAGTTATTCATAGCATCGAACAAAAGGGAGTTAAGTATACTTATGAGAAAAAACTAGGTGGAAATATCACCAAAACAACATCAGACTATGCAACAAGCATCAATGCTGATTTAATTATTATTATGACTGAACAAGAAACAATGTTTGGCTCTTTTTTCTTAGGAAAATTTGCACAACAAATGGTCAATCATTCAACTATTCCTGTAATTAGTCTTTCACCTCGTGAAGATCTGGTTACCGATGTAAAAATTTAATTTAAACAAATCAAAAAGCCAAATATATTGTTACCCTATTTTAAACACGAGTTTGTTAATTGTGTTGTGAAGTTTAATTGTGTAAGATGAAAATACAGCCAGGACCTTTTTTGGAACCAATAATATTTCCAAATGATTTAAGAAAAGTAAAAGAAGAAAATCTCGAAAAAGTATGTGCTGATTTAAGGCAATACATTATTGATACTGTGTCAGTTTATGGAGGACATTTTGGCTCAAGCCTTGGTGTTGTTGAGCTTACAGTAGCTCTTCATTATGCATTTAACACACCCTATGATCAACTTGTTTGGGATGTTGGGCATCAAGCATACGGACATAAAATTTTAACAGGAAGAAGAGAAGATTTTTATTCAAACCGCATTTACAAAGGTCTTTCTGGTTTTCCAAAACGAAGTGAAAGTGAATATGATACTTTCGGTGTTGGCCATTCATCAACTTCTATCTCAGCAGCATTAGGAATGGCTGTTGCTTCACGATTAAAAGGCGAATTTGACCGTCAACATATTGCAGTTATTGGTGATGG
>CAIUEQ010000206.1 GCA_903898215.1 uncultured Bacteroidota bacterium
ATACCTAAAATCAATGAAATATAATTGGGGTTTTCATGCGGTTAATTATGCTGTATTATTTATTCTGATGATATTTTTGTTTATCAATATTAGAAAAATAAACAGAAGCTATTTTTTGCTTTTTGCAACTTTACTATTGCCGGTTATTTTAGTTATACCAACTGCCATTGAAGTAAGATTTTTTCTGCCGGTATTCATTATCGCTTATACCGTAATTTCATATTTTGGTGCTGAAATGATTGCTCATTTTAAATCTATAAAAAGAAAACAAAAACTTTCCTTATTAATTATTTCGTTTCTTATTTTTATAACCTTCTGTTTTTATTTATCGCTGGAAACGGCTTCCAATATAGAGTTTCAAATTTTATGTTGATCGTTTCTTCGCACAATTTAAAAATAAATTAAATTGACTTACGATGCTCACAGAAACAAATAAAGGTACCATAAAAAGGTATTGATAAGGCACAACAATAAATGCATAAAATGCCAACAAACATATTTTTAAGGTAAGCAATTGATATCTTTCAATACCTGTATTCCTAATAAATCTTTTCATGAATAGAAATGATAATACAGGAACCAAAATATTTGCAAGAAGTTGAACTGAAACTATTGCATGAATCTTATTTACTAATTCGCCAGGCCAAAATGAATAAAAATAATTGGCGAAACCCAAACCATTAAAAAGCTGATAAGGATTATCTCCGGGAGCTTGCCAGCTCTGCCCTTTCCATTCTAAAAGATACACATCCGTAAACCCATCAAATCCTTTAAATACTATGGTAGGATCTTTTAATAAAAACGGAATAATAAAAAGCGTTAATGCAAAAACAATCGAGTAAATACATAAAACTATTGTTGCACGTTTTTCTTTCAAAAAAGAGGACACAATATAAAAAGGCGTCCAAAGCACAATCGAAAATCTTGATAATAATATTGATGATAATCCGAGTGATTTAGCAAATGTGTTTCCTTGAAAAATATTTATACTAAATAGAAAATAATAAGAGCAAATAAGTGTTTCCACACAATGGCCTAAAATAATTTTATTATCATACCTCATAAAAAATATGATCGTATATGGCAAAATCAATTTCACAAATGCATCACCGATAGATTGACTTTTGTTTATTATTTTAAAAGAATAATAAATAATTACAAGAATCAACGCACCCAAAGCCAATAAGCGATGATCAAAATGTAAAAAATTAGAAATAGTAAATGGCAACCAATGCATCGGAAAATAATTTGGTGTCCATTGATAGGTTCCTCTGTCAACACTTGTATATACAAACTCTCCATTAAATAACCTGTCGAGGTAATATTGTTGAATCACAGGAATAATATCAGATCGCTTAATATCAATTGGCTCTGATTTAAAAAAAAAACTAAAATATATCAGCACCAATAGTGCTAATACTACGGTTGTGATTTTTAAAAAAGTAAGATTGTTTTTTGATAATAGAATAAATGAAGCTTCTTCTAAATCATTTTGTTGCCATAACTTCCATGCATAAACAACAATAAAAATCGAAAGTGCTGAATTAAATATCGGATTAATTTTGGCAGGTAAATAATTTTTACAAACTGAATAAAATAATACTTCTAACAAGAATGCTATAAAAAGAGGAAGTACTTTAACATTTATTTTCATATGAAAAATCTATTCGGTTAAACTCTCTTTAATTAAGCCATTTTCATCAAAAATAATGGAATCATTTATCAGCGTATCTGATTTGATAATCATCTTTTTTGCGATGCCACTGATCACTAATTTTTTTGATAAAAACCCCGCAGTGTCTTCTGGTATCAAAAGATTTCTTCTCACCATGATGTCGCTTAAAAATTTAAATTGTTTTACAGCAAATTCTTTGATGCTGCCATCTTTTTCAAACCTCCACATAAACCCTTTTGGACGAGGAATAATTGTTGCCAGAAACAACGATTCGCTTAAAGTTAAATTTGCAGGACGCTTATTGAAATAAAACTGAGATGCCTCTCCGATACCATAAACATTGGGTCCCCATTCAATAATATTTAAATACACTTCAAACATTCTTTCTTTTGTTGAGAGGTGATTATTTTCTAAAACATATACTAATAATATTTCTTCAAGCTTGCGTGATAATGTTTTTTCGCGAGTAAGAAAAACATTTTTAACTAACTGCATGCTGATTGTACTGGCACCACGTGAGAATTTTTTTGTTTTGATATTTTTGATAATCGACTGCCGGAAAGCTTCATCGATAAAACCATGATGATAAAAAAAGGAAGGATCTTCGGAAGTGAGAATACAATTTTTTAGATAAGGTGAAATTTGATCGGATGAAGTATAAAACGGATTTGCTGCTCCAACAAAAATTGGACGCTGTGGACGATCTTTTTCTATCGGTGTATAAATAAATTCACCATTTAGTTTACTAAGATTTGCTTCACCGTATTTTAAAATTTTAAGATCTTCTTTTTTTAAATTGCTTTCAAAGATCAATTCATCAGGATGATTTTCATTAAAAATAAAATCAAGAGAATAGGTAAAACTACCTTCTGCTTCCATTCCTTTAAAATGATTGAATAACCCTTCAGGCAAGGCATTAATAAACTCTTGCGCCTTTGTTTTTTCAGTTCTTACACTCAGCTGAAAAACAGTATCCGGTCTGTTTTGAAATTTGATGAATGGGTGAAAACTTATCGCATTAAATTTTATGGTTGAACTACTATCAAGTGAAATAAAATTATCACCTATCAAATAATTATAATTAAACTCAGCGTGATCGATTACCACATCTCTCTTTGAAATTTTTGCATGGTTGATTAAAAAATCGGTAACAGATGCCGACCCTTTTATTTGTAATTCATCACCATTCATTTCAATCGACTCAAGTTTAAATTGAACAGAATCGAATCCTGTGATTAGATGAAAACGCTCGTCAACATAAGGGATTCTAACCTTTCCTGTATCAGCATTATAAAATGCAACGTCAGCTTTTTTGTTTTTGGTAGACGCAAATCCATTGATAAGCCAATGTTGTGAAAAGGTATTTGTAACAACTTCAACACTGGTTGATAATTGCTCATCATGAAGTGAAAGTTTTTGCAAATTGAATGATTCCTTTTTTTCGTCATCGGTAATTTTTAAAGCAAAATTTTCAACGAGCACTTCATTTGGAACTTGCGCCAATATTTTTGAAATCAAGCGATAAACAACTTCGGCATAATTTGTTTGTTTAGATGATTTCGTTTCAACTGAAGTAGAATCTTTACTTTTATGTTTTAGGAATACATCAAAATTTCTTCCTTCATTATTTTTAACAAGATTGATATATCCGTTTTTTAATTGCAATTCTTTTACACGAAAATCAAGAAATAATGCGTGCCAGAAACGAATACTGCTTTGAAGTGATGCAATATTTACAATGGTATCTTTCCCATCAGGGATGATGATGATATTTTGAATTTCAACACTACTGATACCGTTGAATGAAGCTTTTCCTACAGTAAATGTAGTTTGATAATTGCTTCTGAATTTTAATGATACCTTTTCGATGGCTTTGTTCAGCAAAATATTTCTGAAAGCAAAAAAACTTACGATTGCCAATAAGAAAAAAACACCGACAATTTTTGTCAGTGTTATCAATGATTTTCTAAATCTGTTCAGATTTATTTTCAAATTATATTTTCAGTTTATGCTGCCTTTCGAAAGTAAAATCAAACGGTCATCAATTCTACTTCTTTTGCCGCTGTAATATCATCTATTTTTTTAATATATCCATCAACGCTTTTCTGAACTTGGGTTTCAGCAACTTTCACTTCATCTTCAGGTAACCCTTCTTTTTGTAAACGCTTAATGGTTTCATTTATATCTTTACGAATATTTCTAACTGCAACCTTTGCGTGTTCAGCTTCTGCTTTTACTTTTTTTACAATATCTTTTCTTCTGTCTTCGGTAAGAGCAGGAACGCTCACACGAACAACGATGCCATCGTTTGAAGGATTTAAACCAAGATTTGCTACAATAATTCCTTTTTCAATTGCTTGTAACATTGATTTTTCCCAAGGCTGAACAGAAATTGTTTTTGCATCTGTTGTTGAAACATTTGCAACCTGGTTTAGAGGAACTAAATTTCCATAATAATCAACCTTTACTGAATCAAGCATGCTAATATGTGCTTTTCCTGCACGTATTTTAGCAAACTCGTGAGAGGCATGTTCAACAGCAATATCCATAGCTGATTTTAATTCATTAAATACCGGAGTTAATCTGGGATCGCTCATAATTTTATTTATTAAATGAAGGTTCGAAAGTACAAAAATTTGAATAAAAATTTCTTCTATCAATCAAAGTAAAAAATGTTTTAACTCACTAAAGTTCCAACATTTTCTCCGTTGCACACTTTAAAAAAATTTCCTTCTTTGTTCATATCAAATACCATAATAGGTAAATGATTTTCCTGACAAAGAGTGATTGCAGTTAGGTCCATCACGTTCAAACTTTTTTCATATACTTCGCTATATGAAATAGTTTCATAACGTTTTGCATTTACATCTTTTTCTGGATCTGCTGAATAGATCCCGTCAACACGTGTTCCCTTTAATACAAGATTTGCTTCTATTTCTACGGCACGGAGTGAAGCAGCTGTATCAGTTGTAAAATATGGATTTCCGGTACCCGCACCAAAAATTACTACACGTCCTTTTTCTAAATGTCTGATAGCTCTTCTGCGAATAAACGGCTCACAAATTTGTTCCATCTTTATAGCAGAGAGCAAACGTGTTTTCATATTTTGTCGTTCGCAAGCTCCTTGTAAAGCCATTGCATTTATCACAGTGGCCAACATTCCCATATAATCACCCTGAGCTCTGTCAACTATCCCACCTGAAACACCTTGTACTCCTCGAAAAATATTCCCACCACCAATTACAATAGCAACCTGAATTCCCATATCAACTACAGTTTTTATTTCTTTTGCATATTGTTCAAGAATTTTAGGATCTATCCCATATGATTGATCGCCCATTAATGATTCACCACTAAGTTTAAGAAGTACTCGGTTATATTTCATACTGATAATTTTAAAACGTAAATAAATTATTTTTAACAAGCATGCAAAAAAGTCTCTGCAATAATAGGACAAAAAAAAAGTCCCTTTCGGAACTTTTTAAAAATTTTATTAACCTAATGCAACACGTTTAAATGCTTTTACCGTTAACCCCTTTTCGATGCCATCGAGCATTTGAGCAATTGTTTTGGAACTGTCTTTTACGAATTCTTGATTAAGCAAAGTTGAATCTTTGTAGAATTTACCAAGTTTACCTTGAGCAATTTTTTCCAACATCGCTTCAGGTTTTCCTTCTGCTCTTGCTTGATCTTTACCGATTTCGATTTCTCTAGCTACGATAGTTGCATCTACATCATCTTTATCAATTGCAACTGGATTCATTGCAGCAATTTGCATGGCAACGTCTCTTCCCGCAATTGCATTTGCATCACTTACCGGGTTGTTAAGAGAAACTAAAACGCCTAAACGATTTGTACCATGAATATAAGGAACGATATTTTCTCCTTCAACTAATTCATAACGTATCACGTCTATTTTCTCACCTATTTTACCAACTTGTTCAATTAATTTATCAGCAAGTGTTGATCCTTCAAAAGGCAATGCTTTTAAAGCTTCAGCATTAGCCGGTTTGTTGGCAAGTGCCAAGTCTGCAATTTGATTTGCAAATTTTACGAAATCATCATTTCTAGAAACGAAATCTGTTTCACATGTTAATTGAATAATGATTCCTGTTTTTTTATCAGCAGAAGTTTTTGCAATCACAGCACCTTCTTTAGCGTCTCTGTCTGCACGAGCTGCTGAAACTTTTTGTCCTTTTTTTCTTAAGTAATCAATTGCTGCATCAATATCGCCATTAGCTTCTGTTAATGCTTTTTTGCAATCCATCATTCCTGCGCCTGTCAATTGGCGAAGTTTGTTTACATCTGATGCGCTTATTGTTGTCATCTTATTTTTTTATTTATGGTGATTAAATTTTAACTAAAAAAAATCGGCCTGAGCCGATTTAATATTTAAGCTTCTTCTTTTTCAGAAATGGCTTCCTTATCTACTTCGGTATCTTTTTCACGTTTGCGTTCTGCTAATCCTTCAGTTATTGCATCAGTCATATACTTTGCAATAAGAGCGATTGATTTTGCCGCATCATCATTTGCCGGAATTGGATAATCAACCAATGTAGGGTCTGAATTAGTATCAACAATACCAAAAGTTGGAATATTTAATTTTTGTGCTTCAGCTACTGCAATATGTTCACGTTTAATATCTACAATGAACAAAGCTGCAGGAAGACGATTCAAATCAGAAATTCCACCAAAAAGTTTTTTTAGTTTCAATTTCTCACGATCCAACATCAATCTTTCTTTCTTATTGATATTCGCATAAGTACCATCAGTAGCAAGTTTATCAATGTTTTGCATTTTTTTGATAGACTTTCTAACTGTAGCGAAATTAGTTAACATACCACCAAGCCAACGCTCAGTTACAAACGGCATATTTACTCTCTTCGATTCGATCTCAATAATTTCCTTAGCTTGTTTTTTTGTAGCTACAAACAGAACTTTTCTGCCCGATTTTACAATATTTTTTAATGCCGCAGATGCCTCTTCTAGCTTAACATTTGTTTTGTTAAGGTCGATAAGATGGATGCCATTTTTTTTCATAAAAATGTAAGGAGCCATCTTTGGATTCCATTTGCGGGTGAGGTGACCAAAATGTACACCTGCTTCTAATAAATCTTCGTTTTTGATATTTGACATCTGTATTATCTCAAAAAATTAACGTTTAACAAATTGGAAGCGTTTACGAGCTTTCTTCTGACCTGGTTTTTTACGCTCAACCATACGTGGATCACGTGTCATCAAATCAACAGCCTTAAGTAAAGGCTTTAGCTCTGCATTGTATTTTACTAATGCACGTGCAACTCCTAACTTAACTGCATCAGCTTGTCCTGACGAACCACCACCATTAACATTGCAATTTAAATCAAACTGGCCTAAAGTATTTGTTACTTCAAATGGCTTGTTGATTGCATTTTGTAATAAAATTGTAGGGAAATATATTTTGGCATCTTTACCATTCACGGTGATATTACCTGTACCAGCAGTAAGATATACTCTCGCAATTGATGTTTTTCTTCTGCCTAAAGCATTAGTTACACTCATTTACTTTGAATTATTAATGGTTTTGGTTGTTGTGCAATATGCGGATGTTCAGAACCTGCGTATACATATAGATTTCTGAATATTTCTCTTCCAAGTTTATTGTTAGGTAACATTCCATCTATTGCATGTTCTACAACATAAGTAGGACGTCTTTCCAAAAGGCTTTTAGCTGATTCGAAACGTTGACCTCCGGGATGTCCCGAATAGAAAACATATTCTTTATCGTTTGCTTTGTTTCCGGTAAAACGAATTTTCTCTGCGTTGATGATGATTACATTATCACCACAATCAACGTTTGGAGTAAAGCTTGTTTTGTGCTTACCGCGTAAAATATTAGCTACTTTACTGGCAAAGCGACCAAGTGTTTGACCTTCTGCATCAACAATAAACCATTCTTTATTAATGGTTGCCTTGTTTGCAGATTTAGTTTTATAACTTATTGCGTCCACTGTATATTAATTTTAATTTAGGGGTGGCAAAAATAGGCAGGTTTTCGTAATTCACAAACAATTGTGAAAAAAAGGTTTTAATAAATCATTGTTCCCATATAAAAATTGCTTAAAAAGCCGTACTGCTAATCCAAATAAAAGATTCACAAATTACTTACTGTTTCAGAAAAATATGTAAACTTATTTTGTATCCGATAAACTGTCGGGAACAACAATAGTGACACTTGCAGCATTTGCCCAATTAATAACCTGTTCAATTTGAGCTTCAGAAAGTGTGGCATTTTTATGAATAAATGTATAAGAAGTTAATGGCATTTCATGCTCCTCTAATTCTTTTGAAATCTTTTTTAATTTTTTAAATTGACGTTTGGCTTTGTAAGTATTGTATTCTGAAAAATTTAATTCGCGTTTCCCTTCATTTACATGATCATCCAACCATATACCAATCGGCTGAATGGCATGATACCACGGGTAATTGGTATGATTGCTATGACAATCGTAGCAGGATGTTTGCAAAATTTGCATGATGCTGTCAGGAACAACTACAGTATGAGTTATATCGTTAACCGTAAGAGCTTCACCCTCATTTTTAGACGGATGATACAATTGAATAATGATTAATATAGCAACTAAAGCAAAACCAATTTTTTTATACGGTAGATTTTTCATTGTTAAATTTATAAGAGACAAGGATAACTAAAAATTGTGTGAAAACTTTACTGATTATAACGATTTGTTGACTTTCAACTTAAAAATAACTATAAAAAAAACGGTTCCACTAAAAGTAGAACCGTTTAATTTTTTATTTTAAAATGAAATTATTTAACTGTATCCATATGACAGATCAAATCTACCACCTTATTAGAGTAACCCCACTCGTTATCATACCAAGAAACTATTTTCACAAAATTATTGTTCAATGAAATTCCGGCTTTAGCATCAAAAATTGAAGTGCGAGAGTCTCCTAAAAAATCATTCGACACAACTTCATCTTCTGTATATCCCAAAATACCTTTCAGTTCATTTTCTGAAGCTTTTTTCATTGCTGCTTTGATTTCATCATAAGAAGCACCTTTTTCAATACGGCAAGTTAAATCAACTACAGATACGTTAGGAGTAGGAACTCTGAAACTCATACCGGTTAATTTTCCTTTTAATTCAGGAATCACTAATCCTACAGCTTTTGCAGCACCTGTTGATGAAGGAATGATGTTTTGGTAAGCACCACGTCCGCCTCTCCAATCTTTTGCAGATGGACTATCAACAGTTTTTTGAGTTGCTGTAACTGCATGAACTGTGGTCATCAATCCTTCAAGAATAGTAAAATTATCATTCAACACCTTTGCAACCGGGGCTAAACAATTTGTTGTACACGAAGCATTTGACACGATATTCATTTCGGCCGAATATTTTAAATGATTAACTCCCATTACAAAAGTAGGAGTTTCATCTTTGGCAGGAGCGCTCATGATTACACGTTTTGCACCTGCTTTA
>CAIUEQ010000207.1 GCA_903898215.1 uncultured Bacteroidota bacterium
TACGTTACGACCTTTTGGTCCTAAGGTAACTTTTACTGCGTTTGCCAAAGCATCAACGCCACGTTTTAAACCATCGCGGGCTTCAACGCTATACTGGATTTTTTTTGCCATGTTTATTTAATTTAAGATTTTTGATTTACGATTTTAAATTTAGCTAGAAGCTAAAGGCTAACAGCTAACAGCTTTTTTTAGATGATTGCGAAAATATCAGATTCACGCATGATAAGGTATTCTTTACCGTCAACTGTAATTTCAGTTCCAGCATATTTGCCATACAAAACTGTGTCACCTGCCTTTACTGTCATTGGTTCATCTTTTTTACCTGTACCTGCCGCAACAACTTTTCCTCTTTGAGGTTTTTCTTTTGCTGTGTCAGGGATAATAATTCCTGATGCTGTTTTTTCTTCTGCTGCAGCAGGCTCAACAAGAACCCTGTCTGCTAATGGTTTCAACGATACTGACATATTTATTTATTTTTTATAAAAGTGATTTGATATTGTGAGCTTGCCTATCATCAGATGTTATGCCATCAAATTTTTTAGTGACATATTTTCTTTGGGGAGGCGAAAATAGCCGAAAATCTGACACCGACCATTATTTGTAATGAAAAAACAAGACAACAGGCAACCATACAACTATTATATTTGACTTGATGATAAGCATGTTGTTAAGCATTGAAGAAATAATTAAAGGATGTATCGATGGCAATCGTATTTGCCAAAGAGAACTCTATGATCGTTTCTCGTCAAAGATGTTGGGGGTTTGCATGCGTTATGCAAAAGACCGAGCTGAAGCTGAAGACATGCTGCAGGAAGGATTTATCAAGGTTTTTAAAAATATTTCAAGCTTTAGAAATGAAGGAAGTTTTGAAGGTTGGGTAAGAAGGATTATGATTTTTACAGCGATAAATTTATTTAACCAACGTAAAAGAAAATTTAAAGAATCGCTTGACGCTGAATTATATGACATCGCTTTTGATGACCAGGTAATTGAAAAAATAGCAGCAAAAGAAATTGTAGCCTTGGTTCAACAAATGCCCGAAGGCTACCGAACGATTTTTAACTTATATGCAGTGGAAGGATATACTCACAGAGAAATTGGTGAACTGCTGAATATTGCTGAAGGAACATCAAAGTCACAGTACTCAAGAGCAAGACAATACATGCAACAAACATTATCAAAACATTATCAAATTTTAAATGAGCCTTTTCAGGAACCAAAATAAAATGTTTGAAAAAAATATCAAACAACAATTTGAAGATTTGGAATACAAACCTTCGGAATCGTTGTGGGATAAAATTGCTGCTGAACTTCCCGAAGATCAATTTGAAAATGTTATTGCCGAAAAAGCAAACACGTTTAAACCAAAAGCAAATCCTGAAATTTGGAATGCCATTGAAAACCAACTCCCAAAACAACGTGGTAATAGCTATGCAAAATTTTTAATTCCTTTATTGTTTTTGTTTTTTGTGTCGGCAGCATATTTGGGATATCAATTTAGCAATAAGAAATTGGGAATTGGAAAAGAATCTCTAAACGGTCAAACGCATCACGCGTCAGAACATTTAACGAATCAAAAAAATATAATCAATCAAAAAGATAAACCCATTAATTATCGCGAGCAATTAGAAAAAAAGAAAAACAATCTTTCAAAAAATAATGCCCGAAAAAATATTGTAGGCTCAAATAATATTTCTGAAAACAAAATGAATATTATTCAGAAATCTCAAAAACCAATCTCAAAAAATATCTTTAAAAACCCTGTTGTTAATAATGAAAGTTCAGTCGAATTATCAGGAAAAGACAATGCTTCAGCCGAAATCAAAAACACAATTCAACCTGAACAAAATCAAAATCCTATTTCAAACAATTCACCTACTGAAACAAAACCCGAAATAGTATCAAACAATTTAATTACAAAAACAGACTCAACAATTGCATTAAATATTCCACCAATTGTAGAACAGAAAAACAATATGATTGATTCTGTTTCATCAAAAAAATCTGTTCAAAAAATAACTAATGAGGAAAAGCTAACTAAATTTTCTATCAGCATTATTTCAGGAATTCAAGTTTGTTATGATCGCTTAAGCGCACCTTCAAATTCACGCATTAATTTTACAGAAAACATTGCTCTTCGAAAAAATATTGAAACTCCGATGCTCGATTGGAATGGTGCATTTTTATTGGATTATGCATTCAATGAAAACCTCCGTGTATCAACAGGGTTGATGATCAGCAATTTTTCTCAACAATTTCATTATGCAGTTCAAACACCAACGGGAAATCATTCAGCTATAACCGATCCTTCAGCTATAATAAATAATCCAAATGATTCAATTGTAAATGGAAGTTCATATAACAATCGCATTAAATATACATGGACAGAAATTCCGTTGTTTATCACTTATTCGTTTAAGCAAAAACATAAAATCGGAGTTGAAATTACATCAGGTATCAGTTATGCAATCATAAGCGGTGTTGATGCTTCCTATGTTTCGTATGATAATATTGGGGTTATTATCCTAAATGATAAAAATAGTTTTCCGGGAGTGAAAAATAATTTCTTCTTTCACTTTTATCCATCGGTAACTTATAAATTAAATGAATTGGTACAAATAGGAATTGCGCCAACATTTAAATACAGCATCAATTCAATAACCGAAAATGAAAATTGGGTTCAGCAACAGCCATATTTTATAGGACTTTCGGCAATGCTTAGAAAGAAATTCTAACTTAAACTTCTCTGACTTATTCATCGTTAAAATTTTTAACACAGAGATCACAAAGTTTTACGTAGAATTACACAGAGAAAAAAATTAGTGTAAATGTTGGGTTCAGCAAAAGCAATATTTAGAAAGAAATTTTAACTTAACGTCTCAGCGTTCTTTGCGCCTCTGCGTTTACTTTCCCTTTTTAAGATTTTATTTTCAAAATTTCATCCAGCGTTCTAAACAATTTTCCAAAAACATATTCCTGAATCAAAACCATATCCTTGTCATCATTTATAAAGGCAAAATATTTTTCGGTATCATATTTCATTGCGATACCTTTTTCATCAAACTGTTGTTTTGTATGAGTGTCCAGCGCTTTTATATTAACCTGTAATGATATTTTCTCCCCATCAGCTTTTGTAACCTGAATGATACAAAATGGAGTAATGCGATGTATGGAATCTTTTTCGGTTTGAGGACTTTCAATATATCCTTCAAAAAATAAATTTTTAAAACTTCCCAAATAATATTTCAAAAATTTCTCATCGGATTTTAACGTTGTATTATTGGATTTCAAAACAGGAGTAATTCCATTTTCGATGATAAAAGATTGATTCATATTCATCGGATATTGAACACTCACACTTTTAATTTCATTTGCCTGCAGGTTAAATATCTGTTTTGATTTCCATTGTTTTGGTTGAGAAATAAAACGAGGAGTTAGATAGCCAACAAAGCCATTGATATGAGTTACGTAAGGTTTTTCGGAACCATCAATCAGCATATAAGTTCCAACCTGATCAGGTGTTGAAGAACCAACATAAACTGTTTTAATTAATTTAGTTCCCGCATAAAATTCGGCTTTGATTGCTTGTGTTGCAAGAATGGCAATAACGTTATTATGTTCAGTTTCGCTTATTGGATTTCTTACTTCTACATCATGCATTGTTGAAAGCAATAAATTTACTTTATCCATGTCGGCAATAAATTTATTATCGACCATCCAAATTTGCTGTTCATTTTTTTGAAGCAAAACTTTGTTTCCTCTTTTATCAGCAAAAAACATTCGAGTAATAGATGAAGTATCTTTAATGGCGAACTCTTTTAAATCGCCTTTGAACGTACTCCACGAATGTCGGCTCATAAGCCAATATGCTAAGCCGGTTAGTATAACCAACACAATTAATATTTTTAAACTTTTCGACACTATTCTCTATTTATAATTTTTATGAATCAGTTTTAAAAAATCAAACAGCATATTTTTTCTTACGCACATATCCATTAATAAAACCAAACAATAAGATAACAACAATCGGTGCAACCATATTGATCAATTGCCATTGAAATTTCTCGCTTTTTACTTTAGCTTTATTCAATAATCTTAAGGTAATTTCTTTACCTCTTACTTCAATAATTCCTGAATCGTCACACAAATAATCAATACAATTCAGCACAAATCTTTTATTGCCGAACTGCTGCTGAGTAAAGCGATCATAGCCTAATGGAAAAACCTCACCGGTTGATTTTTTTCTTTGATTTCTTATCACATCACCATCACTGATCACAATCATTTTATTGTTTTCGATATGATCTTTATACGTTAATGATGGATCAGCAACAGCTCCTTGTCGGTATTGAAAAATAGAAGTAAACGGACCTTCAAGTAAAACTGCCATAATATAATTTCCTGATGTTTTGAACATCGATGGATCAGGATTTACACGAGCCAAGTTAATGTCGACTTTAGCAGGTGCGCCAATTGCTCTTGAGAACTGTGATGAATGAAGTAAAACAGTTTTCTTTAAATTTTTATTTGATGTGGTATCAATGGTATTTGCAAATTGAAACCAAACATGATCGATATTTTTTACAATGGGATGATTAGAAGTTGGAGCAGCAACAGGGAAAAACATCCATGGCAATAATTTTTGTTGTGGTACACCATTACGTGCAGAAGTTAAAATTGGAATGGCATTGCATTGTGCATCCTGAACCATGTTTGCATTTACCCTCACACCATAACGAAATAAAATATCTTCGAGTTTTGTATCATAGCTTCCCGTCATAAAAAAACCATCTTTTCCTATGCTGTCCATTTCTGCAATTTGAGTTTCTACAAGCCAAATCACTTTTCCGCCATTCATGATATACTGATCAATTTTAAATTTATCAAATTCAGAAAATGGCAATGTTGGTTTTGCAATAACCACTCCTGTATATTCTTTTAAAGCTTCGGGAGGAATAGATGAAAGAGGAATTCTTTTTACTTCATAAAACTTTTTAAGTTCAGCTTCGGCATCAGCAACTTCCCATTGTCCGAGCTCACCATGATCATCTAAAAATGCAATTTTCTTTGCCTTCGTTTCGGTGGCACTTCGCAATACATTTGCAATTTCATATTCAAGCAATTCGATAGAACTGTTGATTACAGATTCGGGGGCTTCACCAAATTGCTGCTTTAATAAATTTAACGGATACTCTCGTCCTTTATAGTTAAATATGGCTCCGGGAACAATGATCTTTTGCGAAAGCTCATCATCTTTTTTTGTTTGCACACTTGTTGGCTGCAATCCTTTTTGTCCAAACTCCTGAATAATATCGTTTGTTTTTTTGGCTGTTGCATCTGCAAATGGATCGATAAATTCATACTGAATATTTCCTTTTGAATAGATGCGAAATTCATCCAACATCTCTTTTGTTGATTTGCTTAAGCGTTTAAATCCTGCAGGAAATTCTCCTTCCAAATACACTTTCACAAACATCACATCATTTACTTTTGCCGCAAGATCTTTACTTGCTTTAGAAAGTGAATAGCGCTTTTCTTTGGTCATATCTACACGAAAAAAATATCCAGAGAATATCAAATTCAATAATACCAACAATGTCAGTACTAGCAATAGTTCCATTATCGAAGCTCCTCTCTTATTTCCCAAAAAAGAAGAAGGTTTTTTAAGTTTATTATTATCTTTTGTATTACTCATTAAATTTAATATCAACTACTAATTATACGATTATCTCATCATCAAATTATCAAATTGTTTTTACCATTTTCTGGAACTAAAAACAGTTTTTGTTCCCCAAATAAATGCGGTGATAAAACTTAAAAAATAGATCAAGTCACGTGAATCAATCACACCGCGACTGATAGATTGGTAATGCGCATTGATACCAAGTGATGCCACAACACTGTCATAAGATCCTAATAAATTAAAGTTTGCAAGCAGATCAAAAACATTGTAAAAGCAATAGCACAAAAACATCGAAACGATGAATGAAACAATTTGATTATCGGTGATGGCAGATGAAAAAATTCCTACCGAAACAAAACACGATGCCAGAAAAAATAATCCGATATATGAACCCCAAGTTGCACCAATATCAATATTTCCGGCTGGTGAACCAAGATGATAAACCGTATAAAAATAAAGTAAAGTTGGGATGAGAGAAAATAAAACCAATAGCACTCCGGCAAAATATTTTCCTAAAATAATTTGTAAATCGGTAACAGGTTTTGTGGTGATGATTTCAATCGTTCCGTTTTTTTTCTCTTCGCTAAATGAGCGCATCGTGATGGCAGAAATCAGAAAAATAAAAACCCACGGTGCCATGCTGAACAAAGTATTGAGATCAGAGTAGCCCATATCAAATACATTGTAATCGGGCAGCACCCACATAAATAAACCTATGGCAATAAGAAAAACGATCATCACCACATAAGCGATGAGCGAACTTAAAAAACTGCGTATTTCTTTTTTTAGAATTGAATACATTTATTTCTTAGTTAATTTTTGAAACACATCTTCAAGAGAATCTTCTTCCAAATTCATTGAAAGCAAAATCCAATTTTGTTTTGAAGATTCATTTGAAATTTCTTCACGTATATCATTATCGCAACGAAGCAAAAATTTCTTCCCGTTTTGTTTTACAGAAATAATTCCTGCAACTTTTTTCAAATCACTTTCGTTCACCTCATTTTTAAACTCAACAGTAATGGTTACATCACCGGTAAGTTTTTGTTGAAGCTTTTCGATCTTGTCATCGGCAACAATTTTTCCTTTATCAATAATCACCACTCGGTTGCACATCGCTTCCACTTCCTGCATAATATGCGTTGAAAGAATAACAGTTTTATCAAGACCGATTTCACGAATCAAGTCACGCATTTCGCCAACCTGATTTGGATCAAGACCAGAAGTTGGTTCATCCAAGATCAATACTTCTGGGTTATGCAACATTGCTTGTGCAAGTCCAACACGTTGCTTGTATCCTTTTGAAAGTTGCCCGATTTTTTTTCTCCGCTCCTGTGATAAGCCTGTTCGTTCAATCATACTTTCAACTGCATTATTTGAACGTTTGCCAAGATTTTGCAACTCAGCAATAAACAATAAATATTCTTTCACATACATATCGGTATAAAGCGGATTCAACTCCGGCAAATAGCCAATATGTTTTTTTACATCAATGGAATTTTCCTGAACGTCATATCCGCAAACGCTTGCTTTGCCTGATGTTTGGGGAATATATCCTGAAAGAATTTTCATGGTAGTGGATTTTCCTGCGCCATTCGGACCAAGAAATCCCATGATATCACCGGGTTTTACTTCAAATGAAATATCATCGAGCGCTTTTTGTGCTCCGTATATTTTTGTTAAATGTTCAACTATTACCGACATGCTTTTTTTGTAGTCAGCGAAAATAGGGAAAAGGTTGTGAAACGGTAAAAAGAAATGAACAGCGGAATTCTAAATGTTTTGAATATCGAACAATAGAACAATGAATGACGAATAATGAAGTTCAAATTTCGATTTTGAAATTCTAATGATTGAAATTCAAGTCTAAAACTATTTAGTATCTCTAGTCATAACTGAAGTGTTGGCCTTTCCAAAAACATAAATAATTCCAACCTGAAGTCCCATACTATCAAATGCTTGTTTATAACCAAGAATTTTAGATGGCTGATTTGGATCACTTGAATTTACTTTAGCATAGCTATCCACATAAACAAAATTTCTTTGTGATGAATTTAAGAAACCTAATTGATCTACTCCATTATAAACATCTTTGGTAACATTTCCTTTGTCTGATAAATAGGCTTGATAGCGTAATGTCCATTCGGCAAATATTTTTAAATGGTGCTTGAGATTTTTTTCAATGCCAATGGAATGGAAGAAACCCCAAGAGTACCCTGTATTGATATTTGCATATTCAGTAGTAAGATTTTGTGAACCAATTCGTGTTTCATTTTCTTCTTCAGTTATTGATGTAATACCGAACAAGAAACCTGTTCTCATATATAATTTGCAAGGTTTGTATGGAAGTGAAAATTTTATTGCAGGATAAAAATTGATTTGCGCTAATTTGGTTTTGTATTCAAATTTATCATTCTGATTCAAATCAGTATAAGTGTCCTTACTTGAATATTCATTTCCTGAAAGATAATGCATACCCGCTTCGAACGAAATGTTTTCGTTAAGTTGATATCCAAGAAATCCTCCTACAGAAAATCCGGATGTGTAACTCCCTGTGAGCGAATTTGCCGAATTAGTGCTGGTAGTTGGAAATGCATAAGGTGTATAATTTCCGTGAGGATGTTGAGGAATTATAGGAATCATCAATGCTCCATCTGCTCCGGCATAAAACTTTTGTGCATATGAAAAATGAATTAAAAACATGAAAGATAAGATTGATAAAATTTTCATTGTTGATTTTTTAATTGAAAAGCAAAATATTTAAAGATCTAAAAATTGAAATTCTATTCACGTCAACATTAATTCATAATTACGATTTTTTAGAAATTGATTTTTAAGAAGGCAACGTTAAATGAATTTAAATTAATAATTTAGCGAGATATTTTAAAGCTAAAAAATGTTAAAACGGATTTTCTTCTTTTCATTTCTGATTTCTTTCATCCATTCCTCTGATGCGCAAAATTTCTTAAAAAGATTTTATATCAAAGGAACCCTAAGCGATATAAAAACAGAGAAGTTATATGCATTTGAAGAAAGTATAAATGGCAAAGTATTGTTGGATTCTGTGAGCATTTCAAACGGAAAACAATTTGAGTTGATGGTAAAAACCAGAAACTATCCGGGATTTATTTATCTAAGTTCCACTACAGAAATATTTCAGGAACCTCTGATATTTTTCATCTCCGAAAATTGCGATACGATTAAATTCAACTCAAGAGGAACAGCATTTATCGATAGTATTTCATTTATCAATTCGGATAATACTTTACTCTATCGACACCTGAAATTAGAAAAGAAATACGCAAACAAAACTGACAAAGAATCATTAAAAAAATATGCAAAAGAGCTATCAAGCTTAAAAACAGGAAACGAAAAACATCCATCGTCAAAATTCTTGTATACCTATTTTTTATTAAAACATGATTTAAAAAACCCGAACCGTGCAGTTGCAAAAGAAAGTTTAATCAAGATCAATCAACAAATTGAACTGCTAAATTCTGATATTTTAGAAATTGTTTTCGCAAATTATATTCAAACATTTGAGAACAAAAATTCACATCAAACAGAAATGGAGATCACCTTGCAAGACTCATTTTTGAATTTGATGAAAAGTCATTTGTTCAAGCAAACATTGGTTGTAAAATTCGGCACCATTTTCATCTCCTATTTGCAACAAAAAAAATATTATACCGCTTTAGGAAATTATTTATCAAACGCACCTTACATTCCTGCTGAATATGAAGCTGTAGTTTACCCTAAACTGATTGCCGGAGAAAACATCCCATCTATTAAAGGTTTGTCGTTGCAAGGAAATTCGGTTGATATCAATGCAGTTAAGTCTGAATATAAAATCATTTTTATTTGGTCGCCTGATTGCGAACATTGCATGAAAAGTATGCCTGAAATGAACTTGATTTATGAAGAACGAAAACAAAGCAATATTCAATTTTATGGGTTTTCGATATTGAAATTAGATTCATCAACTCGACAAATTTTAAAATGGGAAAATTCGGCAAATATTTTACTTGGTTGGGAAAATGTATTTCTCCAAAAATATGCGATCAACTACACTCCTATTATTTTGTTGCTTGATAAAAACAATAATATCATCGCCAATTTGGAAGATGGTTTAAAATTAAGAATCGCATTGTTGAAATTGAAATGATTTTGATTTACCACAGAGGCACAGAGAAACAGAGTAAAAAGGAGTCAAAAACAAAAATAGTTAACCAATGAAAAGTCTCGTAGAGACGAAAGTTTGGTATTTTGGTCGAAATAATTGAAGCCAAAAAACAAAAAAATAGCACCCAAAAAAAAAGTCTCGTAGAGACGATAGTTTGGTAGTAGAGACGACAGTTTGGTAGAAAAACATAGCAATAGTAGCAAAAGTGCCGTAGGCACGACATTTATTATTCGAAAAATTCAAATAAATAATTGTCATCATATTCAACTTCAAAATTATCAAGTATACCTAAATATTCTTCTTTAAACGATTTTGATTGGTGATGACTCTCTTGATTAATAATGTAATTGATAACATTGTTTCGTTGGCTTTTGGAATAAGAAAATGCCCCATATCCGACCTGCCATTGAAATTTATCATTTATAAATTTCTTCTCATTAATCCATTTTGAACTATTTGCTTTTACAACTCTTATTAAATCTGCAATTGAAATATTAGGGTTTAGTCCAAAGAAAATATGTATGTGGTCTTTCCATCCGCCAACTGCCAAACTTTTACATCCTTCATTATTTATGATACCGGAAATATATTCATGTAATTGGTCTCTCCAATCTTTGCTAATAAATGCGGTTCTGTTTTTAACAGTAAAAACTACGTGAATTGAAATTTGAGTATATGTATTTGCCATGGCTATTGTTTTTTAATGTCGCACATATGGTGCTTTTATTTTTTCATAATTTTATTCTACCATAATGTCGCATCTATGATGCTTGTTGGTGCTTGCGATTTTATTCAATCAACAGCTTGCTGAAATACAAATTATTTGGTGTGGAGATTCTGATGAAATAGGTTCCTTTACTTAAATTCAATTCTCGAACATCAAGATGAATTTTGCCGTCAGGAAGTATTTGTGGAGTTTGATTATCGAAAACTTTCCTTCCTGTAATATCTGTAATTAAGAATTCTCTTACTTCAGCATCATGCTTATTCAACTCAATCGTAAAAATCTGAGAAGCCGGATTAGGATATATGTTCAAACAATTGATGTTATATTGAATTTCATCAATTCCTGTATTTAAAACTGAAAATGCATTTGTCTTTGTTAAGGTAGTTCCGCTTAACGAATCAAAAACATTGATATCATAAATTCCTAAAACAGCACTTGTTGAATCGAGCGTAATATTTAACTTAATCACACTATCATTTTGTATCGTTTTAGTGTTTATTTTTATTAACGTAGTGGAAGTTCCTGACTTCATAAAACTAACACTGATTGTTGTACTCGATTGAAGAAATGAAGTGTTTTGTCCTGTGATCAACACATCTAATGTTGTGCCTTTTTTTGCAGTAGGTGGAGTAACAGAAACTATTACCGGAATTGCTGGACTTACTACAAAATTTGTTTTCAATATTCCATCAAACTGACTAGTATATGTGAGCAAATAATTTCCTAAAGGTGCGGCAGAAATAATTGAAACATTTAATTTAATGATTGAATCGCTTAAGGCATTTACGGAATTGATTACAATATTATTGCCTGAAGAAGTTGGTAAAGAAAACACAAAATTTGTTGCTGACGCTTGTGTAAAATTCGTTCCTGATCCTGTTAATAAAACATCGAGCGTTCTATTACTTGGGGAAGTATTTGGAGTAACAGTATTAATTAACGGAACAGCAACACCAATATCATTTGAAAAAATAATTTCATTATCAGTGGCATTAAATGTTCGAAGTTGATATATGCCTCCGGGTGCGTATTTGCTAACAGAAATAAAAGCAGTTAAACTAGTTGCTCCTATCGCTTTTGTTGAATCAACAGTGATAAAACTTGTTGGTGATCCTTGTCTGAAAAAATACACGTTGGTTCCTGTTGCCTGATTAAAATGAGTATTTGTTCCTGAAATTGTTAATGCCAATTTTGTTCCTCTATTAAGCATCGCAGGTGTTACCGAATTGATAACTGGACCGGTTACAGTAAAACTTGAATTCAATGATTGACTTCCGTCTAAAGATGTAGATACCCTTAAATCATATAGCCCAACAATTGCATTTGATTGCACAGTAATGTTTGCTGTTAAATTATTTGAAGAGTTCACATTTATACTATTGATGATAATAGCCGTTGATGTACCTGATTTAAAAAAACCGATAGTTGTACTTCCTTGTTGAAATGTTGTTCCACTTCCGGTTATTGTAACATTTAAGGTTTGAGAACGAAGTGCTGAACTTGGAGTAATTGCTGTTAATGTTCCGGGCTGAATGGTGACAGCATTGCCAAATATCAAAAAGCCATCAATCGAATCGGTAACGGATAAATTATAAGCAACCAACGGTGAGGTAATTGGTATGGTAACATTTGCAGTAATCACCAGATCAGAAACCGGAGTAAAATAGTTGACCACCAAATTTGACTGAGGAGTATTGTTATCGAAAAAATTCAATACCGATGAGCCCTGTAAAAAATGAGTATTTATTCCGGTAATGGTAACTGTAAGTGTATTTCCTCGTAGCGCATTTGCAGGAGAAACTGAATTGATGCTTGGAGTTGCAACAGTAAATCCATTTACGATCAATAATTGTCCATCTGAAATTGTACTTAAACTTACGAAGTATGCACCAAATGCTGCCGAAGGTGGAATAGTAATAGATGCAATCATTTGCGTTGCACTTGTTCGAGTAAGCGAATTTGTAATAAATGCACTCGAAGTTCCTTGTCCAAAAAATGTGATGGTATTACTTCCCTGCAAAAAACTTGTATTAGTTCCGGTAATGGTGACATTTAAGGTTTGTCCTTTAGTGCCGATTGATGGAGAAATAGTAAATGATTTTGCACCTGCATTTGAAACATTAAATGACCCAATCAAAAACATTCCACCGTCAAGCGAATCATAAACATAAACATCGTATAAACCTGTTACGGCAGCAGATGAAATTGTAATATTTGCAGCTATCATATTTAAATTTGAAGCAGTAAAAGAATTTACAGTAATAACTGTTGTTGGAGAACCACTTTTGTAAAATGATACTGTTGACGATGACTGTGTGAAAGTTGTATTCGCTCCTGTGATGGTAACAGTTAGGGTTTGCCCTTTAGGTGCATTGTTGGGTGTGATGCTTGTTAGCGTTTGTGCTCCAGCAAAAAAAATTGATAGAAAAAAAGTTGACAGTAGTAAAATATTTCTCATTGAATTCATTTTATGATTCTCAAAAATAGAAGAATAAATTTCAATTCTCCGTAAAGTTTTATACAAATAATTGAATGCGTATATAAAAGTTGTAATAATTATTTTTTTACCTCTTTGATTACAAATTCGTCAAACATCATATTTTGCTTCTGGCATTCTTTCATTGTTTTTAAAATCAGTTCATCACTTGCCATACAATCTGTGATTCGTTTCCGCTCTTCAACTGAATACTTATTTTTTTGTAACATCAATTCCATTTTTTTTGCAAGAATGGCTTTCATAAAATCCTGCGATTGTGGATTCAATTCATCGTAATTAAATTTACTGATTGTTTGATAAGCCTCTTCAAATTTTCCGGCATTATAATATGCACCACTAAGGTTTACTAAGCCTGCCGAAAACTTTGGAGATATTCGAAACATCTCTTCAAAATATTTTATCGCTTCATTGTGATTTCCTTCTTTTTCAAAACACGTTGCATAATTATTTAAAACATGAACCTGATAAGGATGAATTTGATAAGCCTCTTCAAAACTTTTTTTCGCTGAAGGAATATCTCCCAAAGTAAATTGCCCAACACCAATATACCATTTTATAGGAATCGAAAACGGATCCATATTATAAAAGGTATTAATGGCTTTATTTCCTTCACTAATCATTTTATTCCAATCTCCTCGCTGATGTGCTACAAGTAATTTATTGGAATGTTTCTCCCCATCAAATCTGTTAAATCCAAGCCATAAAGCAAAGGTGGCAGTAACTGCTAGAAGTATCAGAAAATATTTTACATCATATTTTTTCAGAGAATTTTCAAAGGTATTAATATATTGTGATGTGATGAAAGCAAGCATCAATCCAAGCAAAATTTGATGCTCCATTCTCTCTAATGGAAAATCAATTAATGCGATAAAAACATATCCTAAAATTGTAAAAAGAAATAGTAAATAAATTATTTTCTGATTGAGCTCTGATGAATGACGAATCAATTTAAAAAGGTAAAAAATTGATAAAATAAAAATGCTGCAATAAATGATAAAACCTAAAATACCTGTTTCTGAAAATACCCATAAAAAATCGTTATGCGGGCGTTGAAAATTTGTGAGTCCTTCGCTGATAGAAAAATTAACATCATAAAAACGTGTGAGTCCATAATTAGGAAAATGAATTTGCCAGTTACCTGCACCAACTCCTGTTAAAGGAAATTCTTTGATCATCTCCAGGGTATTGTGCCAAATATTTACACGCTCACGCATAGATTCAGTTTTTGTGAGAAGTGAAAATTTATCACTGTATTTAACTGCAACAAATAAGAAGCCTAATAAAACAACGATAGCCCCAAAACCTATCATCCTAATATATTTCCTTTCCTTTTGTCCTCTGAATAAAAACAAACTTAGAAATGATGTTATTAAAAATGATAACCCCATACCGGCAATTACTGCTCGAGTTTGTAACATAAAAATTAATAGCACTGCGAAAAATATATTTATTGAAGCTGCAATTTTCCATGATTTATTTAGCGATAAAAATGCTGCACATAAAAACGGAATGCACATAAATATTGCAGATGAAAGCAAATTTTTATGACCAAATGTTGAAGTAATCAAATACATATTCGACTCTTTAAACACGCTCACTCCGGTGCTTCTTAATTTGAACACTTCAAGAATTGTAGAGACAACAATAAAACAAGAAAAGACGATCAATGCTTTTAATATGGTTTCAAACTTAATCTTACCGGAAACAAATAAATAAGTAGTTAAAATAAAGAAAGAGGAGAATAATAAAATTTTAGAAATGGTATAATACGACTCAAGAATATTTATGCTTTGAAAAATTGAAACACAATAAAGAATAGGTAATAAACAATAGGCAATGATCAGTTTATTTGAAAATTGAAAACCATCCTTTTGCTTTTGAAAAAACAAAAACAGCATAGTTAAAAGCAAAAAAATACTCAATAAAATTTGTCGTGGTATCAATACAGGATCTACAATTGTTTTAACATATATAAACGGAAGTATCAATATCAGCAGGATATATAAACCCTCAAACTTATTAAGTGAATTTCCTTTCAATGATTTTTTTTCTTTCATCCGAATTCAAATCTATCAAAAATAAAATTTAGAATGTGGTTCTATTTCTAAATCTGAACGAAATAAACATACCAATTTCATCAACATCTCAATTTTTAAAAAACGAAAAAACATCTTACATAAATCCACTCTAGTTGTACCAATATAGGGCTGTCCGAAAGATGATAAATAATTAATACAAACGTTGACAAAAATTATTTATCCACAAAAGTGGGGAGAAGTGGAGAAAAGTGGATTTTTAATTTTAGTTTAGCCTCAATATTTAGAGAAATAAATGGCACAACTTCACGGTGAATATGTATGTATGATTGACGCAAAAGGGCGTTTGATCATTCCTGCTGCACTCAAAAAACAGCTTCCAAAAGCGGCCAAAAATTCTTTCTTTATCAATCGCGGTTTCGAAAAATGTTGCATACTATACCCTTCAAACGAGTGGGTGCAAATTGCTGAGGAGATCAACAAACTGAGTGACTATATTTCTAAGGAACGTCAGTTTAAACGTTACTTTTTGCGTGGTGCCAGCAAACTTCAAATGGATGCAGCATCTCGTATTCTTATCCCAAAACAATTATTAGAATATTCAACAGCAAAAGATGAAGTGGTACTTCTTGCTTATGGAAATAAAATTGAGTTGTGGAGCAAAAAAGGATACCAAAAAATGTTAAGTGAAGAACCTACAGATTTCAGTGCACTTGCAGAAGAAGTGATGAGCAAAAAAGAAGGGAGACCAAATGGGTAAATACCATGTTCCGGTAATGCTCCAAGAATGCTTAGAAGGATTAAATATAAAACCTGACGGAAAAATTGTCGATGTTACTTTCGGAGGAGGAGGCCATTCAAATGAGATATTAAAATCACTTGGCAATAACGGTAAACTCATAGCATTTGATCAGGATGAAGCTGCAAAAGATAACCTACCTGCAAACGATGAAAGATTCATTTTTATCGATCAGAATTTCGAATTTATAAAGAACCATTTACAATATCAGGATTTAATACCTGTTGATGGAATTCTTGCCGACCTTGGTGTTTCATCTTATCAATTTGATACTGACGAAAGAGGTTTCTCTTATCGTTTCGATGATGCCATACTTGATATGCGCATGGATAAAACAAATTCTCTTACTGCAATTTCTGTTCTTAATAATTATCCTGAAGAACAACTCGCAGATGTTTTTTACCAATATGGAGA
>CAIUEQ010000208.1 GCA_903898215.1 uncultured Bacteroidota bacterium
CTGGAAAAACAATTTTTGAATATGAATGAAGGAGATATTGTTGAATAATGAAAAATAACCGATGAGTTTTGAGTTAACGATTTTAGGGAATAGTTCGGCTACGCCCACAGCAAACAGACATCCTTCAGCACAATATTTAAATTTCCTCGATCACCATATTATAATTGATTGCGGTGAGGGAACACAATCACAGTTGAGGAAGTATAAAATCAAAAAATCAAAAATTGAATATATTTTTATCACGCATGTTCATGCCGATCATATTTTAGGTTTACCCGGATTATTGTTTTCTATGAATCTTATGCAACGAACTACTCCACTGCATATTTTTGCACCAGCAAGTGTATTCGAAATTATCGACCTTTTCTTTTTTCATGCAGGTACCAAACTTCATTTTGAAATTTTCAGACACCTTACCAATCATACCAAAACAGAAATAATTTTTGAAGATGCTTTTTTAAAAGTTACTTCATTTCCTTTGTTTCATCGTGTAGCAACTTCCGGATTTTTATTTGAAGAGCGTTCACGATTAAGGAAAATAAATGTAAATGAATGTGAACGGTTTCATGTTCCGTTTACTTCTTTTAATGACCTAAAACGCGGAAAAGATTTTATCAGTGCAGATGGAAAAACGTTGATTGAAAATCATCTGCTAACATTTGAAAAAGGCGAACCGTTAAAATATGCATATGCCTCCGATACTGTTTTTGATGAACGTGTTGCAGCCTCCGTTGAAGGTGTAGATTTGCTTTATCACGAATGTACTTTTGCTCACGATAAATTAGACAGAGCTATTGAAACGATGCACACTACTGCACTTCAAGCCGGTATGATCGCAAAATTGGCAAACGTAAAAAAATTATTGATAGGCCATTTCTCTTCGCGTTATGAAGATTTAAATGTGTTGTTAAATGAAACAAAAACCGAATTTGAAAACACAGAAATTGCTGAAGAAGGAAAAATGTTTGAGATGGAATGAATCATTGGCTGCTAGCTTTTAGCCTCTTGCTTCTAGCCGTTAGCATTTGGCCTCTAGCTTTTAGCCTCTAGCTTTTGGCCTCTAGCTTTTAGCCATTAGCATTTAGCCTCTAGCTTTTAGCAAATACCGATAACCGTTTACCGATAACCGTTTACCGATAACCGTATACCGATAACCGACTTACATCGCTTCTGCAATCACTTCTTTTACTTCGGGAATCATACGTGTAAGCATTGCTTCAATTCCACGTTTTAAAGTTATTGTTGAAGATGGACATCCACTGCAAGAACCACGCATTTCGAGAGTTACAATTCCATTCATAAAATCTTTAAAAACTATTTGTCCTCCATCATTTTCAACTGCGGGTTTAACGTAAGTGTCAAGTGTTTCTTTAATTTTAGCAACTACAATACTATCATCACCATAATCTGTTCGGTCGACAGTAACTGTTGCATGAACGATGAGTTCTTTTGCTTCAACATAAGACTTTAAAAACTCCTTCATGATTGGAATAATATCATGCCATTCGGTTCCTTCAGAACGTGTAATGGTTACAAAATTATTCATAATAAATACGCCATTCACAAAGCTAAACTCGAATAAGTTTTTTGCTAATGGTGAAGATTCTGTTTTATCGCGTGTTGGAAAATCAGCACTATCATCAGGCAAAATCATTTTATTAAACACAAATTTCATTGTCTCCGGATTTGGAGTTTGCTCAGCGTATACTTCTAAAAATTCTTTTTCTGTAGTCATGGTTTTTAATCTTATCTGCAAATAAACAAAAATATGTGAATGATTGTTTTGTTATTGTAATTTCCATAAATAATCCCAAATCAAATCTGGTTCAAAGCCTTTCCCCATCACATACGCAGCAGTTTTATTTTTCTTTACTAAAGGATTTTTATCTTTTAATAAATGGTATTTTTCATCCGCTAAATGCTGCATCGTTTTTAAATAATCATCGTTATCAATTTCTTTCATTGCCATGCGGATACAGTATTCAGAAATTTTTCTCGACTTTAACTCTAAGGTAATTTTTATTCGTCCCCAATGTTTAACACGAAATTTACCCCCTGCAAAAGCTTTTGCAAAACGTTCTTCGTTCAAATAATTCTGTTCTATCAGTTTTAATAAAACATTACCTGCATCATCACCATAAACACCCCATTCGGCAAGCTTTTCACGAACTTCCTCATGGCAACGCTCTTGATAGGCACAGTAACTTCCAGCCTTAATTAAAGCCTGATTTGGTGTTAATTTTATGTTCTTTTTTTCCATCATCCTTTTGTGGAGAAGATATAAACCCTTGCCTTGTAGCTGAATTTTGTGTGAACTACATTCGCACTACAAATAAACACGTGAAAAATAATAAATCATTATTTCTTTTATTCACCGCAAACGGAATTAGTGGATTTGCTCAAGGTATCAGTATGTTGGCTGTTCCATGGTATTTTGCCCGAACATTGCAAAGCGATTATTTTAACATTTCGTATGGTTTGCTCACTGTTGTTGTATTGGTATTTGGATTGTATGCCGGAACTTTAGTAGATCGTTTCAGTCGCAAAAAAAACTTCATGGTAAACTCTTTGGTATGTGGCTTATTGATTGGAGGAATTTCATTGGGCGGTTACCTTAATCATGAACTTTCAAACTTTTTAATCGTTGCTGTTTTTGGCATTACCATGTTGAACTATAATATCCACTACCCCACTCTTTATGCATTCGGACAAGAAATTAGTCACCCAGATGATTATGGAAAAGTGAATATGAATATTGAAATTGTTGGACAAAGTTCATCCATATTTTCGGGAGCTTTTGCAGCAATATTATTAGAAGGAATTCATTCAGGAAAAGGAAAACTTTTTGGCTTTGAAATGAATTTTCCATTTGAAATAAACCGTTGGGAAATATGGGAGATATTTATGATGGATGCGGTTACTTATTTTATAGCAGTGGCATTAATCTGGATGATCAAATATCAAGAAAACCCTAAATTAAAGCACCAATCCAATTCCATTATCCAACGTGTAAAAGTTGGGTTTTCTTATCTTAAAAAACACCCTGAGTTTATGATATTCGGATTGTTTTCGTATTCAGTTTTTGCCATGTTGCTGGTTGAAATTCATGCAGTATTGCCGGGTTATGTTGAACACCATTTGAACGAGGGAGGAAGTGTATTTGCTGCTGCCGATTTGATTTATGCTGTTGGTGCACTAAGCGCAGGATTATTTGTAAATAAAGTATTCCATTCAACAAATGTTGTTAAAGCAGTGATTATTTTAACACTCATCACAACTGGAATTTTCTTTTGGGCATTTGCAAGTAATAGTGTGTTGGTTATTTATACCATTTCAATCATACTTGGTTTTTGTAATGCAGGTATTCGTGTTTTGCGCTTAACTTATTTTTTTAAACATATTCCAAATGAATTGATGGGAAGAGTGAACAGTATTTTTAACATGGTGAATGTATTGATTCGCTCACTATTTATTTTTCTGTTTTCGCTACCTTTTTTTAGTTTGGGGGATCATGTAATTTGGGCATATTTTATTATGGCAACATTTCTATTACTATCAGGAATTGTGCTTATTTTGAATTATAAAAAATTGAATACATAGAAGACGTTTAATTATTTTCTCTTTGCGTACTTTGCGCTTTGTTTTCTTTGCGTGCTTAGCGTTTATTTTTTTAACCGCAAGGTTCGCTAAGTTATTCGCAAGGATCGCAAGGAAATTAAGATGATAATTTATAATTTCAGCCGCGATAAAATCGTGTCAACAAAAAAAATAAAATGGGATATTCCATTCAGGAAATAGCAGAAATAACAAAAGGCAAACTGATACATACATCATCGGCTACAGGAATTGCTGATGTTGTTGAACATTTATTGATTGATTCACGAAAAATTATTTACCCTGAATCGTCTGTATTTATTGCTATCAAAGGCGATCGTAATGATGGACATAAATATATTCAGGATGTGTATGATGCAGGTGTAAGAAATTTTATCGTAGAAAATATCAATACATCGTCATTACAAAATAATGATGTAAATATTATTCATGTAAAAAACGGATTGCACGCTTTGCAGCAAATTGCAAAATATCACCGCAAGCAATTTCAATATCCTGTTATCGGAATTACAGGAAGCAACGGAAAAACAATTGTAAAAGAATGGTTGTATCAGTTGCTAAAAGATGATCTGAATATTGTTCGAAATCCAAAAAGTTTTAACTCACAAGTTGGCGTTCCTCTTTCTGTTTGGCAAATGAATGAACAACATCAACTTGGAATTTTTGAAGCAGGAATTTCTCAGACAGATGAAATGGAAAAGCTTCAGCACATCATTCATCCATCTGTTGGAATACTAACAAACATTGGCTCTGCACACGATGAAGGGTTTATAAGCAGAAAAGAAAAACTACAAGAAAAATTAAAACTTTTTACTGAAAGTGATTTATTAATTTATTGCTGCGACCAAAATGAAGTAGATGAAACTATTGCATCTTTTTCTAAACTTCATACCCATTTAAAAACTTTCTCGTGGAGTAAAAATAACAGTCAGGCAAATGCCAACTTTGATATTGATATAAAAAAATCCACAACAATCATTTCACTCAGAAAAGGAGCTCAAATTGTAAGTGTAAATATTCCTTTTACTGATGAAGCTTCGATTGCAAATGCTTGTACCTGCTTTGCATTTTTAATTTCTATCAACCGTGTTTCGACAGATATTTTAAAACGTTTTGAAGAATTGCAACCTATTGAAATGCGTTTGCAATTAAAGGAAGGCATAAATAATTGTGTGATCATCAACGACAGTTATAATGCAGATATCAATGCATTGCAAATTGCCCTCGATTTTTTAGATCAGCAAAGTTCGGGTTATACAAAAACAGTAATTCTTTCTGATATTTTACAAACAGGTTTGGATTCCGAAGAATTGTATTCACAAGTTGCAAAAATTTTAAAACAAAAAGGAATTCAGCGCATCATCGCTATCGGAAAACAAATCAGTAAACAGAAAAAAATATTTGATTCCAATACACAATATTTCGAAACTACTCAGGCATTTATCGAGTCGTTTAAAAGTTTAGATTTCTCACAGCAAATTATTTTATTAAAAGGCGCACGACAATTTCAATTTGAAAAAATAAGTGCGTTGCTAGAGAAAAAAGTTCATGAAACAGTTTTTGAAATAAACCTCAATGCGTTGGTCAATAACTTAAATGTTTATCGCAGCAAACTTAAGCCCGGTGTAAAAGTGATGGGAATGGTAAAGGCTTTTAGTTATGGTGCCGGAAGTTATGAAATTGCAAAAGTACTGGAGTTTAACCGCATCGATTATTTAGCGGTTGCTTATGCTGATGAAGGTGTTACTCTTCGCAAAGCAGGAATAAAATTGCCTATCATGGTAATGAATCCTGAGACTACAAGTTTTGAACAGATACTGCAAAATAATCTCGAACCTGAGATCTATAATTTTTTTATTCTTGATCATTTGATAAAAACGTGCAATGGCGAAAAAGTAAGCATTCATATTGAAGTGGATTGTGGAATGAATCGTTTGGGATTTGATGAAATGGAAGTTGAACAATTGATTGCGTGTATCAAACAAAATCCAAATATCCGTTTAAGAAGCGTGTTTGCTCATCTCGCGGCAAGCGAAGAAAAAAAACACGATGAGTTTACACATGAGCAAATTTCTAAATTTAAACGCATCAGTGAAAAAGTTGCCACAGCATTTGATTATCCTGTGCTCAAACATATTTTAAACAGCAGCGGAGTTGTTCGTTTCCCTGAAGCGCAATTTGATATGGTGCGTTTGGGAATTGGATTATATGGTGTTGATCCTTCTGCGAAAATCCAAAAACAATTGCAGCAAATAGGAACATTAAAAACAGTAATATCTCAATTGCGTGAAATAAAAAATTATGAAACCGTTGGGTACAGCCGCAAAGGAAAAGTAATTGTGGATTCAAAAATTGCAACCGTTGCCATTGGCTATGCAGACGGTCTAAACCGCAGACTAGGAAATGGAAAAGGGTTTATGCTGGTGAATGGAAAACATGCACAAATTATTGGAAGCATTTGCATGGACATGACCATGCTTGATGTTACAAATATTGATTGCAAAGAAGGTGATGAAGTAATTGTGTTTGGAAAAGAAATTGACATTAATGATGTGGCCGATAAAGTTGGAACGATACCTTATGAAATTTTAACAAGCGTGAGTCAAAGGGTGAAAAGGGTTTATTATTATGAATAGTTCCTTTACTTTAACAAAAAGAATTTACTAGAAAAAACTATCAGAGAATATTCGTGACACCCACCTATATCCCTGCCTGCCCATTAGGGCTTGTTCGGCAGGCAGGCTCCCTTGTTAGGGAGGACTTTAAATTTAGTAAACAACAACATTCCCCTTCCTAGCAAGCCTGCCTGCCGTTCAAAGGCATAGCTTTGGTAGGCAAGGAAGGGTTTGGGTAGGTGTCATTCCAAATGCTAATTCTTATACCACTCTCTCATTTCGATTTCAAAAAACTAACAGAGAACATTCGTGACACCCACCTATATCCCTGCCTGCCCATTAGGGCTTGTTCGGCAGGCAGGTTCGCTTGTTAGGGAGGACTTTAAATTTAGTAATAAAAGCATTCCCTTCCTAGCAAGGAAGGGTTAGGGTAGGTGTCAATTCAATGCTAATTCTTATACCACTCTCTCATTTTTTCTGAATGCTCACCATCTTTAATGATGCCCATCAAATAATAAATAATTACGCTTAAAACAGCTGCAAAAAAGCACCATACTGAAAGAGAATACTCAACATAAAATAGTTGTGTTACCAAATAAGAAACAACTGTAGCTACACCAAAAACCCACAACTTTTTGATGCCTGAAATAAATAAAGGAATTACTGTTGGGATAAAATAAAACATTCCACTAAATCTAAAGTCTGATAATGGTGCAACCAATAAATATTGAATATGACAAGAATCGATCTGAACCACCGGATTATTATTTGTAAGATAAAATGCAAGTACACATGAAACAATGGTCCCACAAAATGTTAACGCATATAATGCTATTTTTTGCTTTCGTTTTTGTTCAAGCAATAAAACAGAAATAGGAATCCAAACCGGCCAAAGTACTTGTGCAAAAATCAGAAATATATGAACTGATGCTCTATGCAAAAATGCAAAATCAGGATTGGAAATTGAAAGCCAAACGAATCCTTCGGTAAATTGCTGTATGGCAAAAATTATTGGAATTGCCGCAAATAAATATTGCTGCTTTTTTTCTACTTTCTTAAGAGTAAGTACACCCACAACGCTGAGCACTGCACTTGCTCCAAAACTTGCACCTGCTGAAAAACACATAATTTTCCTCCTTTAACTTTTATTTCATTTTGAAAAATCAACCTGAAACCTCTAATCAATAATTTATTAAAGGATGGGCATGTAAAATTAAGTTTTAATTATCAACGGATGATGCAGGTGAAATCAAATATTATTATGAGACAAATCATAGTGAATGACAAAAAAACTATTCATCAATTTGTTTAACGCTTTCATAATCAACAAATGATTACTAAGATGTTTTATCAAATAATTACATAATTATATTTTAACCTGAGGCATGATGAAACTAAAACATGTTTAGCCAAAAGCTAAGTTTTTGGAAACTTTATTTTCAACTCAACAATTGAATAATAATATTATATTTTTGGCCGCATTTAAAAATCCTGTAATCAAGAAATGTTAAATTTTAAAAAAGTAACCCAACCTTCAATCGGCATAAAATGTTGTATGGTGGTTCTTGCTTTTTTATTAACGTTTAAATTATCTGCTCAAACAGATAGTATACGTTGTATGAGTTTCACGTTCAGCAATGATGCTGTAAACAGAACAAACAGATATTATACTTCAGGAACCTCTTTCAGCTATATGGATTATCGATTTGAAAATTCGTTTTTAAAATCCATCATGATCCAATTGAGAAATCCAACATACGCCTATTGTGGAGTAGGATTGGCACAAAATGTTTATACTCCCGATAATCCCAAAAGTACGGTATATAATTATGCTGATAGGCCATATACAGCCACACTCTGTTTATCCGCTTTTTATATTACCAATTCCAGAAAGAAAAGAATAAGAATTACTTCGTCCGCACAAATTGGAGTGATTGGAAGTTATGCCTGGGGGAAAGAGTTGCAAGATCAATTTAACTTAGGTCGTGCTCCAAATTGGGCTAATCAACTTACGAATGCACCAATAGTAAATTATTCGATAACTTACGAAAAGGGTTATGTTTCGAATAAGATGTTTGAATTAATTGGAAAATCTCAAGCTGAAGTTGGTACACTTTATATTAATGCCAAAGGAGGTATAAAAATAAGAACAGGAATTATCAGACCATATTTTATCAAACATGAAGAATCAAATGGAAAACTACAAATGTATTTCGAATCTGAGAACTTTATGAAACTTATGCCTTATGATGCAACTTTAACGGGCTCATATTTATCCGAAAACAAAGATGCTCTTCCAAAATCTAGTATAAAAAATATTGTATATGAAGGACATTTTTCGGCTGTACTATCAAAGAAAAAAGTCAGGTTATGTATTTCTCAACATATTTCTTCTCCCGAATTTTTAAATGCCTATTGGAATTTATGGATGAGCCTTAAGTTTGGTTATGCTTTTTGAAAAGATAAAATTAATTTGAATCTAGGGTAACTACCTCTGCACCTTCTTCATTTATCAATCCCCTTCTTCCTCCCACTGCAACAATTGCTAATCCATTTTTGAATGGACCGATATAATCATATTTAACAGGAATAAACTCTTCGCCACTGTCTTGTTTGATATAACCAAACTTGCCGCCAATCTCAACTTTAGCTCTACCACTTTCCCAAGGATAAATATTATCGTATTTACAAGGAATGTATTCATCGCCATCAACATGAATATAACCTTGCTTTCTGTCTTTTTCAACTTTAGCTCTTCCATTCTTAAAAGGATGAATTACATCATAACCGGCCTTAATTTTACCTTTTGGCGAATTTTTTTGAGCCATTGTGGGAAATGCATATAAAAATATAAACGCAACGATGATAATCTTGAAAAGTACTTTCATTCTGTAAAAAATTTGCCCAAATATATACGATTTATTCTTTTTTTCTAATGTTCTATTCGACTTGCTATTTTAAAGTTTGATATTAAAAACTTGTGATTTTAGCGTTAATACTTAGTCTGACTTGCATTTTAAAGCAGAATTTAATTGCTAAAAAAACAAGCAAGCTACTACTTGGACAATATATATCTATATTCGTATAGTATTTCAGCAGCTAAAACAATATTATGTTGAACCATTATGATATCGATTTATTTTGTTGGTCCGGATATTCTATAAAATGAGAAAAAAAATATTTCTAATCCTGTTTATTTTCATCACCCCATTTTGCTTATTAGCGCAAACTAAGGAACACCCTTGGAATGTTGGTATTCATATAGGTAAAGCAGAATTTAACGGTGATATGGGTGACGCTTCTTATAATTGGTCGAAAGCATTTTATGGCTTCGGAGGACTTTCATTTTCGAGATATGCCAGCAAAGCTTTTGATGTAATGTTTAATTTTAATAAAGGTGAACTTGGATATTTCTCGGATTTAGATTCTATAAAATATACGAACGGCAAATTTCATGGTAACTTCTATGGTTCCCATACTAATGGAACTATTTTTTTAAAGTATAAACTTAACAATGGTTATATTTTTAAAGAGAACTCCCGCATACAACCTTTTTTATTATTGGGAATGGGAATTTCATGGCTAAGTGGTGATAGAGTTTATGATATTGATTTTAATAAGGGAAGACAATATAAACTTACTGATCTTTCGGCAAAAGATTTTACGATAACTACCGGAATGGGTGTAAATGTTCGATTAAATAAACGATTTAACGCCTATTTACAAACAGCATTTATTTATACCGACCATGACGGCAGAGATGGATATGCTATCGCTAATAATGACGGATATTTATTGCATCAGTTTGGCATTACTTATAATTTTGGAAAAGCAATACAAATGTCTGCCGGTGCACCAAATGTTGAAGCAAAAGTTGATTGTAAATGTGAATTGTTTGATCGTGACAGTGATGGTATTATCGACCGATTTGATTTATGTCCTGATACTCCCGGAACACTTCAAGCACGTGGTTGCCCTGATAAAGACTGGGATGGTATTCCCGATAAGTTAGATAAATGTCCTGATATATTCGGTTCTGCAAGATTTGAAGGTTGCCCTGACACAGATGGTGATGGAATTCCTGATAATGAAGATTCGTGTGTGAATGTTCCCGGACAAAAACAATATAACGGTTGTTCGGATATAGATGGTGATGGAATTCCTGATTATAAAGATGATTGTGTAACCATAAAAGGTTTAAAACAATTTAACGGTTGTCCGGATTCGGATGGTGATTCTATTCCTGATTCAAAAGATAAATGTCCTAGAGAACCCGGGCCAAAATGGAATCAAGGATGTCCGGAAATAAAAGAATCTGTTAAAAAGATATTTGAACAAGCTCTTTCTGGAATTCAATTCCAAACTGCGAAGTCAATCATTTTGGTTAAGTCGTATCCGATTTTAGATAATGTTGTAAAAGTTTGTAAAGAAAATCCTACTTATTATCTCATCATAAACGGACATACCGATAATCAAGGTGATGATGATAAGAATATGAAATTGTCGGATGACCGTGCAAATTCGGTAAGACTCTATTTGATTAAGAAAGGCGTTTCGATGGGACGTTTAGAATCTCACGGATATGGAGAAACTCAACCGATAGATACGAACGATACTCCTGAAGGAAGATCTAAAAACAGAAGAGTAGAATTTAAAGTGAAGATTATTAATTAGGCAAAAGTGATTTGTGATTTGCGAAAAAAACTTCCTTCATTTTGCCTATTGCAAATTGCCTATTGCTAATTGCTTATTGCCTATTGCTAATTGCTAATTGCTTATTGCTTATTGCCTATTGTTAATTGCTAATTGCTAATTACCGTCTGCCTTTTTTATTGCCTTTTGAATGTTGCTGTTTTTTCTTCTTATGCTCGTCTCTTCTTTTCGATTTCCTATTTGGACCATCGGCTCTAAGATTTCTTGAGATAACGTTTCCTACAATGTCTAAACTCACTTGGCGCTTTAACACATCAGCTTCTTTAACCACTACTTCTACAATATCACCAAGCTGATATTTTTTTCTAGTTCTTCTTCCAACAATACAAAGATTATGTTCGTCATATTCATAAAAATCATCGGCTAAATTACTTAACCTGATCATGCCTTCACATTTGTATTGAGTGATCTCTACATAAATCCCCCACTCTGTTACTCCAGAAATAATTCCCTGAAATTCTTCTCCGATAAAATCTTTGATATACTCAACCTGTTTGTATCTTACAGATGCACGTTCGGCTTCAGAAGATTTTGATTCCATTTCGGATGAATGCTTACACATTGTTTCATATTTATCAGCGTCTGCTGATTTTCCTTTGTTTAAATATTCAAACAATAAACGGTGTGCAAGCAAATCGGGATACCTGCGAATTGGTGAAGTGAAATGCGAATAGTAATCGAATGCCAAACCATAATGGCCTGTTTTTTTTGTGGTATAAAATGCTTTCGCCATTGTGCGAATGGCTTGTTGTTGTAAAAGATTTTGTTCAGGTTTTCCTTCTACATTTGCAAGCAATTCATTCATCGATTGTGAAATTGCTTTTTGTGATTGCATGCGTATCACATATCCAAAACGACTGGCAAATGTGCTGAACAATTTTAGCTTCTCTTCGTTTGGAAGATCATGAACACGATAAACAAAAGTGCGTTGCTTGGCACCACTGTGACCATATTCGGCAACTTTTTTATTTGCAAGCAACATAAATTCTTCGATGAGTTTATGTGCATCTTTTCTTATCTTTTTATAAATGCCAACCGGTTTAAAATTTTCATCGAGCTTAAATTTCACTTCTTCGGTTTCAAAATTTACCGCACCATTTTTGAAACGCTGCTCACGCATTATTTTTGCCAGCCCGTTTAATGTATTGATCTCTGGAGCAAAATCACCAACACCGCTTTCGATGCATTGTTGTGCTTCTTCGTATGAAAATCTTCTGTCTGAAAAAATAACAGTTTTGCCATACCACACATCTAATAATTCGGCTGCATCATTCATTTTAAACACCACCGAAAAAGTTAATTTTTCTTCTTGAGGCCTTAACGAACATAATCCGTTTGATAACTTTTCGGGTAACATCGGAATGGTTCTGTCAACAAGATAAATTGATGTACCGCGTTCGTATGCTTCCTCATCAAGTAATGTTCCCGGTTTTACATAATGCGAAACATCAGCAATGTGAACTCCAATTTCCCAATTGCCGTCTGGTAATTTTTGAATAGAAAGTGCATCATCAAAATCTTTTGCATCATCGGGGTCAATTGTAAACGTGGTAACTTTTCTA
>CAIUEQ010000209.1 GCA_903898215.1 uncultured Bacteroidota bacterium
CTTTTCCATTGATATTACCAGATGTAACTGCGTAAGAATCAATGTTTACTAAGAAAAATATAAATAAAAAAAAATGCTGTAATGACTTTTTCATAAAAGAATAATTTATCTCAGCAAATTTATTTCATGGGTGCTCCCTAGTAGTTAAGCCAATGTTAAACTTAGGTTATTTGAAACTTGCCTTAATGTTAAGGTAATATTAATTGATGCTGTTTAATTTCACCATATCAAAAGTTTCGGTTGGTATTTCATCTAATTTCATCACTAAAAGTCCGTCTAACGAATGATTGAATTTTGGATCAACACTAAATGAAATGATCTTGGCATTTTGCATCAAATACTTTTTAAGCAGTACAGGTATTTTTGATTGGTCGGGTTCTATGTCGGAGATAATCTGGTCTAACAATTTAATATCTTTCAAATTATTTTCTCTGAGTTGTTTCTCTTCTCCATGGTGTTGATATTTATAGCGTTTTCTAGGCCTTACACAATCAGCCAAAATTTTATCATAATGATTTTTTGAAATGTAATCCACCAAAATATCTTTTGATAATTTTGAAAACTTATTGCTGATACTAACCGGACCAATAAGATATTGATATTTGCCGTTTCCTCTTTTAATAAATTCATTTATCCCTTTCCATAAAAGAATTAATGCGAAAGTATTTTTCTGATATTCCTTCACAATAAATGAACGTCCTAATTCAAGAGAAGATTTAAAAACAGGATTAAACTCTTTGCTGAATTTAAACAATTCATTTAAGTAAAATCCCTTCTTTTTAAAACGAGAAAAAAGCTTGTCACCTTCTCCTATTCGGTAAGCTCCAACAATTTTATTTTCATTTTTATCCCAAAGAAACAAATGCTTATAATACAAGTCGAATTCATCGGTATCACAACTTAAGTTGGTTCCTTCACCTGCATCTCTAAAAGTAATTTCTCTCAATCGTGATATTTCTCTTAAAATATTTGGAATTGCATTTGCTCCGGAAATAAATATATCAAATTGCTGAGCAGAAAAAAGTAATCCGTTATTTTCATTAAGCCAATTTATTTCATCTTCGATTAAAAAACTTTCTGTTTGCTCAATAACTGGAACAGCTTGATCATTTTGATTTTTGGAAAATAAAAAATGATGTTTCACATCAATAGATGATCCTAACGAATAAGTTTTCGCACGTAAAAAACGCAGCAATTGATCCTGGTCACTAAATTCTTTTATTGTTTGTGTAGATACAGGTTTGCCAATTCTAACTTTTATTTTTTCGTGTTTATTAAACAACTCTGATGGAAGTTTTGCAGTTCTAAGTCCCGGATTAATTATCCCAAGTAAATTAAAGAGTAAACTATTTTGGCCTGAAAAATAAACAGGAATAACTTTTACATCACTTTTAATGATCAATTTTCCTACAACAGGATGCCACATTTTATCCGACACTTTCATTTTATTTAATTGAAAAGATGAAACTTCTCCGGCAGGAAAAATTCCAATTGGAATTCCGTTAGCCAATAAATTCAAACTCCTTTTAATTCCTGAAATATTCATCGTACTGTTCGATCCTTTTTCAAATGGATCAATAGCTACTAAATGTTCTTTGAATTGAGGAATTTGTTGCAGCATATAATTGGCCATCACTTTAAAATCCGGCCGTTTTTTTAAAATGATAGACATCAATATCAACCCGTCAATGCCACCATAAGGATGATTTGAAACTAAAATAAATGGAGCATTTTGTGGAATGTTTTTTAAATCTTCACTATTAAAATCATACTCAATTTTTAATTTCAATAATATATCATCAATAAATTCAATACCACTTTTTTGAGAGGATGATTGATAAACATGATCAACCTTATCAAGTTGAATTAATTTCAATAAAGATGATAAAATGATTTTCGATTTTATTTTATTTAAACCTGTTGTTTCGATCAATGTTTCGGAATTGGAATTCATCTTTCAAAACTCATTCCTCAATATCAATTGTAGGTTATCTTAATATTAACTTATCGTCAACATAAATAATTTTAGTCAATCAAAAACAAGCTCTCAATTTCTTAACATTTCATTATCATTTACATAATACAATAGTTGGAATTTTGTCTCAATTAAATAAACCATTAATGAGCAAAAGAAAAGTTGAAATAGTTGTTATATCTGATGTGCATTTAGGCACATATGGTTGCAACGCAAAAGCGCTCAATAAATATCTTAAATCCATAAAGCCTAAAATATTAATTCTTAACGGAGACATTATTGATATATGGCAATTTAATAAACGCTATTGGCCACAATCACATATGAAAGTGGTTCAACGCATTTTTAAAATGCTGGGTGATGATACCAAGGTTTATTATTTAACAGGAAATCATGATGAAATGCTCAGAAAATTCACTGATTTTAAAATGGGAAATTTTGAACTTTTAAACAAACTTGTTTTAGAAGTTGATGGCAAGAAAGCCTGGTTCTTTCATGGTGATGTTTTTGATGTTACAATGAAACATAGCAAATGGCTTGCTAAACTTGGTGCTGTTGGATATGATATCCTCATCCTGCTAAACAGTTTTGTGAATTGGTGTATGAAGATAATGGGAAAAGGAAAAGTTTCTTTCTCAAAGAAAATAAAAAGCAAAGTAAAATCAGCGATAAAATTTATTGATGATTTTGAAGTTACCGCAACAGAAATAGCTATCCAAAACAAATATGATTATGTGATATGCGGACATATTCATCAACCACAAATTAGAGAAGTAAAAAACCCGGAAGGTTCAACTTTGTATCTTAACTCAGGTGATTGGATCGAGAATTTAACAGCTCTCGAATATCATGAAAAAACATGGAGCCTATACCATCATGTGGAAGAAAATGAAGACGAAGTTGAAGATGAATTTTTGAAAGACATTCCGGATATACACTCTCTTTTAAAAACGATTTCACAAAGTGCATGAAAATATTATTAGCAATACAAGCAACCGGAAACGGACATTTAAGTAGAGCAAGAGAAATCATTCCTCATTTATTAAATTATGGTGAATTAGATTTATTGATTAGCGGAACTCAAGCTGATGTTACTTTGCCCTATCTGATTAAATACAAAAAAAATGGTGCAGGTTTTACCTTTGGAAAAAAAGGAGGTATTGATATTATTGATACCGTTAAAAAATTAAAACCATTTGAATTTTTTAATGATATCAAAAAATTTCCTGTTCAGGATTACGATTTAATTATCAATGATTTTGAACCGATCACTGCTTGGGCATGTAAATTAAAAAACAAACCATGTATCGCACTCAGTCACCAATCATCCTATCTTTCAAAAAAAGTTCCACGTCCACATAAGCATGACCCATTTGCCGAATGGATATTTAGAAATTATGCACCCTCAACATCTCAATTCGGTTTTCACTTTAAATCTTTTGATAAAAATATTTTTACTCCTGTAATTCGTAGTGAGATAAGAAAACTGGAAACTCAAAATAAAGGACATATCACAGTATACCTTCCTGCTCATTCGGATGAATTGCTCATTAAACATTTTTTAAAAATAAAAGATATTCAATGGGATGTTTATTCGAAACATAGCAAGATTGCCTATAAAAACAATAATATTAATATTACACCAATAGAAAACGATCCGTTTATTACAAGCCTTGCTGCGAGTGATGGATTATTAACTGCCGGAGGTTTTGAGAGCCCTGCTGAAGCAATTCATCTTCGAAAAAAAGTAATGATGATACCAATGAGCAACCAATACGAACAGCAATGTAATGCAGTTGCTGCAAGAGATCTTGGTGTTACTGTTGTGAAAGAAATTGATAAAGATTTTTCCGAAAAATTAATGAGTTGGTTAAACTTTGCTTTCCCACTAAATATTTATTATCCAGATATAACCGGTAAAATAATTGAAGACCTGATGATAAATCATTCTTTCAATAGCATTCCCCTTGCTGTTTAAAAGTAAACTTAAATTTTGATTGTAGTCAATGTTTGACTATTGCTTATTTAATAAATAAAATCCTTAGAAAAGTATTCTCGAGTATCAATCATAGCTAAATAAATATTTGGCTGTAAACAATCTTGAAGTCTTGTGTATTTTTTAATTTCATTTTGTCAAAAAAAAATCTATCTATGTATAAATAATATTTATATAAAACTTGCTACTCAGCATAAATTATAAAAACTAACCCATAATAATAAATCTGATGAAAAAGTTACTTTTAGTTTACCCTTTAGTTCTACTGCTTTTTATTATTACGAAAGTAAACGCCCAAACTACCACAATTACTACATCGTTCGGCTTCACAAACAATGCGAATAATGGTATTCTCTTCAATGTTCAAAATGCTAATAGCTACCCTATTATTATTACGGATGTTAGTGCCTACTTTTATGTTGGAGGCTCAAATACTGTTGAAGTAGATTACAACCCTACTGCTATAAATTCAACCGGTGCCACTTGGACTCAAGGTACTGTTGGAGTGGGATCTAGCGGATGGCTTGCAGGATATTCAAGAACTTTCACTCCTACCGCAAGCACTGTATCATCCATATCAAACAACACCATGTCAATCACAATACCTGCATACTCTACCTATGGAATTTGTGTTGCCGTAAATGTTGCCAGTGGAATAGGTTACTCTTCGGCAATATCTGCCGGTGTAACTGCATTTACTGATGCTGGTGTTAGCATCGTAACAGGTGATAATATTGCATGGTCTGTAGCTGCATTACCAAGTCCAGGATCATCTTATCCAAGAGGTTTTGTTGGAAGTATTTCATTCATTGCCGGAGCACCTCCAACTCCTCCATTAGCAGGTTTTGCTTATAGCATTCTTTCCGATACAGCATGGTTAAACAGTCCTTATATTTTTGTTAATACAAGCAATAATGGAATAAATAATTATTGGGATATTACCGGATACAGCCCAACTTTAAACGGAACTTATACTCCTTACACTCCACCTTCTACAAATCCTCGCGTTTGTGCTGCACGTTGGAATACTTGTTACCTTGATACCGTAAACAATAATTTTATATGGAAATTTACACAGCCTGGTTATTATAAAATTAAACAGAAAGTAACCAATATCATGATGATCAACGGGGTGTTTCAAACAGGTGTTGACAGTATTACCAAAACAATTATTTGTGCTCCTCCAAGGCGAAAACCAGCAGCAAGTTTTTTTAGTGCAAATCGTCAGGTGGGATTTACTGATCAGTTATTTTATTACGATTTAAGTACCAATGGTCCCACTAATTGGAAATGGTTTTTAAACCCTGTTTATTATGGCATAAATACATTTGCGGGATACCCAATTGCTAATTCATGGTACACTTCCGACTCAATTCAAAACCCATTTATCTATGCGTTTGATGGTGGAGTATTTGATGTTTGTTTAGCGGCAGGAAACTCACTTGGATGGGACACTTTATGCCGGCATAATTACCTTACTGTAAATAATGGTTACATGATGTGTAATGGGTCGGATTCTATTAGTACCCTTCCCGCAGGATTTGTTTATGATGCCGGTGGACCAACCAGTAATTATACAGGCGGAACAACTGGAACTTGTCCTGCAGGATTTAGAATTGCAGCATGTGCCGATTCAGTAAAAATAGATATTGATCGTTTTAAATTAACACTTGGAGATTCATTGACAATAAGAGTTGGAAGTCCAACAGGAACTATTATTAAACGACTTGGAGGACTTTCATTGCATGATAGTTTAAGACATTATACAGTACCGGGAGGTTTTGTATTTTTACAAATGAATGCATCTTTAACATCACCTGGAGATTCTGGTTTTGCAATACATTGGAATACTGTTCCTGCAAGTTATAGCAAACCTAAAGCTTCATTCACCATGACCACAAATGGTCCTACTACAAATGGTATTCCTTCAGTTTACAAAGGTTATACTTCGAACTATACAAATGGAAGTACAGGTATAAGCATGAACTATAGCTGGGATACAAATGGTGATGGAATTTATGGAACTTCCATTGGTGGTGATTCAAGTAGCCTTAATCCAAGTTGCTTTTTTAACACACTCGGCCTTTACAATATTTGCCTGAAGGTATACAATTGTGTTGGGATGGATTCTGTTTGTAAACAAATTCGTGTGTTGCCAATTTCTCTTAGACCAACAGCTGATATGACAGTGAACCGAACTACTGGTTTTACTACTGATACTTTCAAATTTTATGATAACAGTACAAACGGTGCGATGACTTGGTTATGGACATTTAATCCTGCAAACGTGGCTTACTTAAATAATACCACAGCTACTTCTCAAAATCCAATTGTATTTTTAAACAGTGCACTTTGCTATACAGTAACTTTAAGAGCATGCAATTCTTTAGGATGCGATACAAAAGTAATTCCTTGCATGGTAAATGTTGTTGGGTACAATTCTCCGGGAACTGCTTATCCAATTCCTGCCGGTTCAGATATTGGAATAAGTCGTGTAAGACTCGGAACAATTGATACAACCACTGATCTGCAATCACCTGTTTATACTCAAATGAACGAATCACAAAAAACAACTTTATATAAAGGAGTTGATTATACTTTAACAACTTTTCGTTTAACAAATAATGATCCTATGACCACCAGAGTTTGGATCGATTACAATATGAATGCTTACTTTACTGATACTTTAGAAACTATTATTAATGAAGTAAGTCAGTTTAAACTTAGTACCAGTAAAACTTTCCGAATACCTAATAATAATCAAACAGGAAATACGAGAATGCGTGTGGGTATCACATACGACAGTACTACATTGAGACCTGATTGGGCAAGCTTAGGTTGTTTCGAAGATTATGGAATCAATATCGGTGTAGATTATGTGAAACCTGTTTTAGCTTTGATCGGACCGGCTGTTTATAAAATGCAAGTAGGAAAACATTATACCGAATTAGGAATTACTGCTACAGATAATTTGGAAGGAAATATCAGTTCAAAATATATTAGAACCGGATACCTTGATACCAACACAATTGGATATTATACGTTAACCTATTCCGTTGCTGATTTGTATGGAAATTTAAGTGTGCCCATAAGACGAATTGTTCAGGTTGAAATAAATCAAACAGGACCAACAATTGCGCTTATTGGAAGCGACACAATGAAGGTAGGTGTAAAATATAATTATACCGAACAAGGTGCAACTGCTGCAGATAATCTTGGAAGAAATATCAGTAACCTGATTACAACTTCAGGAAATATAAATACA
>CAIUEQ010000210.1 GCA_903898215.1 uncultured Bacteroidota bacterium
CTTTTAAAAATTTATGCTGATGTCTGTAAATAAAATTCATATTGTTTCATTCGACAATCCATACCCTCCAAATTATGGTGGTGTAATAGATGTGTTTTACAAACTAAAAGCGTTGCATGAACTCGGTATTAAAATCACACTGCATGCTTTTGAATACGGAAGAAAACCAACACCTGAACTTAATAAATTTTGCGAAAAGGTTTACTATTACGAACGCAGAACTTTTGTAAATCCGTTTATCGGTTCGTTACCTTACATTGTTTCAACCCGCAAAGATGAAACGCTTCTTGAAAACTTATTAAAAGACAACTCTCCTATATTATTTGAGGGTTTGCATACTTGCTATTTTCTCGATCATCCTAAGTTGAAAAGCCGACATAAAATTGTAAGGATGCATAATATAGAACACGAATATTATGCTAAGTTGGAAGAAGTTGAAAGCAATTATTTTAAGAAATATTTTTTTAGCAAAGAAGCTTCGAGGTTAAAAACATATGAGAATGTTTTAAAGCATGCTAACTTGATCTTAGCCATTTCACACAATGATGAAAAATATTTGAATCAACATTTTAAACATGTAAAATATATAGCAGCATTTCATCCAAACGAAAATGTAACCAGTATTTCAGGTAGTGGTGATTATTGCTTATACCATGGAAAATTAAGTGTTGGTGAAAATGATGAAGCTGCTCGATTTTTAGTTGAAAAAGTTTTTAATGATCTAACCATTCCTCTTTTCATAGCTGGAGATAAACCATCTGCTGCTTTAAAAAAAGCTGTCGAAGGAAAACCTCATATCATATTATTTGAGCATATTTCAACAGAACAAATAAATGAGTTGATACAAAAAGCACAGATAAATATATTGCCAACATTTCAAAACACCGGTATCAAACTTAAATTAATCAATGTATTGTTTCAGGGAAGATTTGTGATTGCAAATGATATGATGGTGCGAAATACAGGTTTGGAAAACTTATGCATCATTTCAAACAAAGCAAACGAATTTAAGGAAACGATCAAGGAAATAATGACGCAAACATTTGATGGAAAAGAAATTCAAAAACGAGAAGTTCAACTTAAATCTCAATTTGAAAATCGTTCAAACGCGACCCTCCTAATTGAAACCTTAAAACAATAATTTAAACAGCACTCACTGAAGCTGTTTCTTTTACAGTTCCATTTTCGCATTTTAAAATCCTACCGGGAAATTTTTGAATAATACGATAATCATGGGTAGCCATTAAAACTGAAGCATCTCTTTGGCTAATTTGAATCAACAGATTCATAATATCATCGCTAACTTTTGGATCAAGATTTCCTGTTGGCTCATCTGCAAGTATTATTTCAGGTCGATTTAATAATGCCCGAGCAATTACAACTCTTTGCTGTTCTCCACCACTTAATTCATGTGGCATTTTAAAACCTTTGGTGGAAAGTCCAACTTCTTCAAACACTTCATTGATCCTCACTTTCATATCAACTTCATTTGTCCAACCAGTTGCCTCCAAAACAAAATGTAAATTATCAAATACACTTCTATCAGTAAGCAACTGAAAGTCTTGAAATACTATTCCAAGTTTTCTTCTTAAAAAAGGAACCTGTTTAGGTGTTAATGTAGTAAGATCAAAATCAGCAATGTTTCCGGAACCTTTTTCTAAAAAGAGTTCTCCGTATAAAGTTTTCAACAGGCTTGATTTCCCGCTTCCTGTCTGTCCTATAAGGTAAACAAACTCTCCACGTTTAATTTTAATATCTACATCAGAGAGAATAAGGTTGTGTCCCTGAAACACAGAAACATCCGTTAGGTCTATTACAATATTATTTTCCATCATAAGTCTATCTTTTTGATTTTACCAAAAGGTATTTCTTCAATAATTGCAAGTATCCGATGTTGCTTGTCTAAAAGACCACATTTATCGAGTGCTCTTTCAGGCCTGTCGGTACGGAAATAGGCAATCAACGTAAAATTGTCATCACGTAACTGCACGTAATCAGGTATTTTTGCCTTGCCTTTAATTTTGACGATATACACTATAAAAAAATTATTAAACTGTAGGCGATATTATTAAAATACTATATAATTGCACCACAAAAATATATTTATTATGAGACATATCAGTCAGATTTTTTATTACGTTCTGTTTATTTCGGTAGTATTTATCAGTTCATGTAGTGTGAACACGAATATGCTGAACAACAACTACACGGTAGCTCCAAATCCACTGGAAATGAAGGGCGATTCAGTACAAATTAACATGAGTGCAACCGTTCCGGAAAAATCAATCAATCCTAAGGCAAACGTACAGTTTCAGCCTTATTTAAGAACACCAAAAGGTGATGTTCTTTTAAAAGCTATCACAATTGGTGGCGAAGCTGTATTAGAAAATGTTGACTTTAAAGTGAGTTCAAAAACTGGTGGTAAAATTAACTTCAGTGATAAAATCGCTTACACTCCCGACATGAAAAGAAGTACTTTATATCCTTCTTTCGCTGTAAAAATGGGAGCTGAATATAAAACTTTAGAAGCAGCAAAAGGAAAAATTGCAATTGCACCAAAGGCCCTGGCTGAAGGAACAATGGCTACTTCTTTAATGGCTAAACCATCCGAATTAGTTTCCGGAGATGGTACACCATATACTGCTAGTACAGCTAGTAAATCAGTGAATGTTTATTTCTTAATCGACAAAGATAAATTCAATCCTAATTTTAAAATCGCAAAATTATTTGATAATAAAAAACAAATCGAAGAGTTGAAAAAACTTTTAATATCTGATAAAACTTGGGCTGTAAAAGGAATCTCAATAAATGCTTTTGCATCTCCAGACGGAGAATTAAAAAGAAACGAAAACTTATCGAAAGGACGTGAAGAGTCTTCTTTTAATTATTTTAAAAAAGAACTTAAAAAACTTGGTTTCACTGAAGCCAACGATTCAAACATGTCTAGAGGATTTACACTTTCTGAAGATTGGGCTGGATATATCAAAGCAATCGAGGCTTCTACTCATGCAGATAAAGATGCTGTAATTGCAATGATTAAAAGCACACCTAATGATGATGAAAAAGAAGCAAGAATCAGAAAAGATTTTAAGAAATTTTATGATGCTACAAAAAACACTTTGCTTCCACCATTACGCAGATCAGAACTTGTTGTTAAAGGTCAAACTCCATTAAAAACAGATGATGAATTAAAAGCGTTAATGCCAACTCTTGATCAATTGAACGATATTGAGCTTTTACATCTTGCTTCAATTATTACTGATAACGCTCAAAAAATTGCAATCTATAATTCATTTATCGCTAAACTTCCAAACGATTGGAGAGGATATAATGATCTTGCTACTGTTTACTTAAGTTCAAACGACTATACAAATGCAATGACTAACTTAGAAAAAGCAAATTCACTTTCTCCTGAAAATGGTGTAGTTAGTGCAAATATGGGAATTGTATACAAATCAAAAGGTGATTATGCTAAAGCTGAAAAATCATATAAAGCAGCTGAAAGCAAAGGCATTGATGTTAATTATAACTTAGGTGTTCTAAACATTAAAAAAGGAAACTACTCTGAAGCTATTAACAATTTAAATAAATCAGGTGTAAAAGATTTTAATGCTGCTCTAGCTGAATTATTAAACGGAAATACTGACGGTTGTAAAACTATACTTGACAACTTGAAACCTGAATCAAAAGATTGGAGCTGCTATTATTTAAGAGCCGTAGCATCAGCACGTGCAAACAACTCTGACGAAACTGCTGCTAATCTTACACGCTCAATTCAATTAAATGCAGATGTTCGTAACATGGCTAAAGATGATGTGGAGTTTATGAAAATGTGGAGTAACCCTGCTTTTCAAGGAGCTATCAAATAATTTTTAATAAACAATATTTAAAAAGCCTTCTCAAAATGAGAGGGCTTTTTTTTGTCCTAAAATCAGTAGTTGACAAATGCTTAAATAATTGTATTTTCGCCCTTCAAAATTTTACGTATTTTAGGCTGAGGTGTGCATCAATCTCATTATCACTTAAGCAATTAATCATAAAAATCATAAATGAAATTATCCCAATTTAAATTCAACTTTAGCGACAGCCTTATTGCAAAACACCCTGCTGATGTAAGACACGATTCGAAATTAATGGTGCTCGACAGAAAAAAACAAAAAATCGAGCATAAGCATTTTAACGATATCCTGAAATATTTTAATGATAAAGATGTTTTTATTTTAAATAATACCAAGGTTTTCCCTGCAAGACTATACGGTTGTAAAGAAAAAACCGGTGCTAAAATTGAAGTTTTCCTACTTCGTGAATTGAATAAGGAAATGAAATTATGGGATGTTTTAGTTGATCCTGCAAGAAAAATTCGTGTTGGAAATAAATTATATTTTGGGGACGATTCATTAGTTGCAGAGGTTGTAGATAACACCACTTCTCGCGGTAGAACAATTCGTTTTTTGTTTGACGGTACCGATGAAGAACTCTGGAAAATTATTGACAGATTAGGAGAAATGCCTATTCCAAGATATTTAAATAGACCTGTTGAAAAGGCTGATAAAGAAAGATTTCAAACAATATTTGCTCAAAAAGTTGGTGCCGTTTCTCCTCCTAGTGCAGGTTTACATTTCACCAAAGAGTTAATGATGCGATTGGAAATTAAAGGGATAAATTTTGCTGAATGTACTTTACATAATGGTTTAGGAGCTTTTCGTCCTGTGGAAGTTGAGGATCTTACCAAACACAAAATGGATTCTGAATATTTTGAGATGCCTCCCGATACAGCTAAAATCGTAAATAATGCTTTAGATGAAAAACGTAAAATTTGTGCTGTTGGTTCATCTGTTATCAGAGCAATTGAATCATCGGTTTCATCTACAAACAGACTAAATCCCGGAAGCGGCTGGACTGATAAATTTATTGCTCCCCATTATGATTTCAGGATTGCCAATACAATGGTAACAAACTTTCACCCACCTGAATCTACATTGATGATGATGAGTGCTGCATTTGCCGGTTATGATTTTTTGATGGAAGCTTATGAAGAAGCTCTTAAGAAAAAATATAAATTCATGGCTTATGGCGATGCAATGCTGATTATCTAATAATCAGTTTTTGGGCAATAAAATGCAACTCGACCTTACTAAAAAATATGCTCTTATAGTTGCCGGTGGCAGCGGAAAACGCATGGAATCCGGTATACCAAAACAGTTTCTACCATTAAAGGAAAAGCCTGTATTAATGCATACCATCGAAGCTTTTCATAAGATACAAGGAATTGAAATCATTGTAGTCTTGCCTGCTTCAAACATGGAAGATTGGAAAAAAATATTACTTCAATATTCATTTTCAATAAATCATATTTTGGTTGAAGGTGGAGAAACTCGGTTCCACTCAGTTTTAAACGGTTTGCAAAAAGTTGAAAACGAAAGTATCGTTGCAATTCATGACGGAGTAAGGCCATTCATTTCATCAGAAATAATTCAAAAGTCATTTGATATTGCATCTCAAAAAGGAAATGCAATTGCTGCAGTAAAACTAAAGGATTCAATTAGAGAGATGACAATAACTGGTTCATCTAAAAATGTTAATCGAAATAACTACTTCTTAATTCAAACTCCTCAAACTTTTCAATCATCAATCATTAAGGATGCTTATCAAAAAGCAACGCATTATAATTTCACTGATGATGCAAGTGTTGTAGAAGAAATATCAGGAGTAAAAATAAATTTATTTGAAGGTGATTACAGGAACATCAAAATAACTACACCTGAAGACTTGATTATTGCCTCAGCTTTTCTTGCCTCTTAGAACGGACTTATAAAATCTCTTAATAGCGGAAGTTCTAAGTCTTTATCAGAGATGATGGGTTCTGATACATTCCAGTTAATAGCAATATCCTCATCGTTCCATCTAATCCCACCTTCACTCATCTTGTTATAATAATTAGTGCATTTATATTCAAAAATTGTGTTGTCTTCGAGAGTAACAAACCCATGCGCAAAACCTGGTGGAATCCATAATTGCAGAAAATTGCTTTCGCTCAATTCCAACTTGAAATGATGTCCAAAAGTTAGCGAATGTTTTCTAATGTCTACAACAACATCAATTACAGCTCCTTTTACAACTCTAACAAGTTTACCCTGATCAAAAGGTGGTGCTTGAAAATGCAAACCTCTAAGTGCATTTTTTTGAGACAATGATTGATTATCTTGAATAAAATCGAATTCTATTCCGGCACTTTTATATCGATCGGCATTATATGGTTCAAAAAAATATCCCCTCGGATCGTAAAATACCTGTGGCTTAATGACCAAAACTCCTTCTATGATAGTTTTCTGAATTTCCATGTTAGTTTTTGGGCAAATGTATAAAGAAAATCAACATTCGAATTCATATTTATGTGGGTAAAAAAAAATATTTGCTCAACAAAAAAACTATTTTTGCTAACGAATATGGATCAATCAAATAACCGACATAAAAGAGTCTATCTTTTACTTTCATTCGTAATCATTATATTGATGGCGTTAAATGGAATCTTTGTATACAATTATTTCAATACTGACAAAAAACTCGTTAAAACAGAGGAGAAATTTTATGCTACCGATTCGATAAAAAATGTTTTGGAAAAAGTTTTGGACCAAACAGGAAAAGAACTAGATCAGTTTAAGGGTCGTAATTCACAGCTTGATGCATTTTTAAAAGAGAAGAACGATTCGTTACAAGAATACGGAGACAGGATAGATGCATTACTCCGCCAGGGTAAGTTAAATCGTGAGCAACTAAACCAAGCATTAGATGAGATCGATCAATTAAGATATTATAAGAGGAAATATTTAAGTCAAATTGATTCCTTATCTAATCATATTTCCAAATTAAACAGAGAGAATTCTAGTCTTCGTGATGATGTAGATAAAGAGAAAAGGAAAAATGAAGATCTCTCGATGAACAATATAAAACTTGGAAATAAAGTTGCAATCGGAGCCAAACTTCAAACTGGTTTAATCTTTATAACCGGAATTAAAAAAAGAAGTAACGGTAAGGAAAAAGAGACCAACAAAGTTTCACAATTAGAACAATTAAAAATCACTTTCAATATTGCTGAGAATTATGTTGCCGATGCAGGAAATAAAGATATCTATTTAAAAGTTGTTGGTCCTGATGGAACAACAATTTACAACGAAGCTGCCGGTTCAGGTAAATTTGTTTTCCAAGGTGAAGAATCGATGTATTCAACTAAAAAAAGTATCGAATACACTCAAGCATCACAATCGGTTACAGTATATTGGACA
>CAIUEQ010000211.1 GCA_903898215.1 uncultured Bacteroidota bacterium
GTTTGAACCTCACATTTTAAACTTTAAAACTTTTAAATTAATTGAGCTCTTTGTGTTTTTTCTTTGTGTTCTCTGTGGTAAAATTAAGGATGTTCATTAATCACTAAGCACGCAAAGGTTTCAATAAACGCACTATTTAATTCTGAATTAAAATAGGTCGCTCCTATGGAGCTTGAAATAATGAAATTTATATTTTCCTACAAACAGATTGTTCCTACGGAACATTTTTACTCTTGTTTTTCAAAGACAATTCATTTTTCAAATTGGAGATATATTGAAAATAATTTGCTCCGTAGGAGCATCCTGATTGTAGATATAATGAAAGACATAACATCGAGCTCCATAGGAGCGCTCTGTTTTATTAAAGAGACACAAGTAAAATAATTCATGAATTTTTAAATAACATAATATCTAAAAATCCATCAAACCATTTTTCAAGTTTGTCAGATTATTAAATCCATTTTGTTTTAATAATTCAATAGCTTTTTTGCTTCGCATACCGCTTTGGCAATGGATAATTACGGGAAGTATTGTAGATATTTTATCAAAGTTATTTTCTAATTCACCTAACGGAATCAATAACCCACCGATATTATTTAAATCGTATTCGTGAGGTTCTCTTACATCAATGAGTTGAAATTTTTCACTGAGCAGAATTTTATTTTTTAATTCATCAGCAGTAATTTCTTTCACTTTGGTATCACAAAAAAAATCATAATTGCCGAGTGTTTTGATAGTTTTATTTTCGGCAACAGATGAAAATTCGAACGTATTAAATTGCATCGTTAACGAATCGAACACCAATAATTTTCCACTTAACACTTCTCCGTTTCCGATAATCATTTTTATCGTTTCATTTGCCATCAAGCAACCAACTATTCCCGGTAAAACTCCCAGCACGCCTATTTCTGCACAGTTAGGAATTTCTCCCGGCTCAGGATATAAACAACGATATGTTGGCCCATCGTGATAATTAAAAACTGAAATTTGTCCCTGAAATTTATAAATAGAACCCGACACAAATGGCTTGTTCAAAATCACACAAGCATCATTTACTAAATAGCGAGTTGCAAAATTATCAGAGCCATCAATGATGATATCAAAATCTGAAAATAACTGCAATGCATTTTCGGAATTTAGGTAAGAAACTATCGGAATAATTTTGATGAACGAATTGAGTTCCGACAATTTTTTTGCAGCGATATCAGCTTTGTTTTTTCCAACATCATTTGATGAATATAAAATTTGTCGATGCAAATTACTCTCATCAACTTTATCCGAATCAATTATACCAATTGTTCCAACTCCTGCTGCTGCAAGATATTGCAACAGTGGACAACCTAACCCACCGGCACCAATCACCAAAACTTTTGCAAGCTTCAATTTTTGTTGTCCTTCCAATCCAATTTCGGGTAGGATGATATGACGGTTATACCGTTTTAACTCATGCGGATTCAGCATCGTAATTTGCATTTGTTAGGCAACTATCCCAATCTTTCCATACAGGTTCGTAGCCTTGTTGTTTTAACATTTCAGCAATTTGTTCAGTGGAACGTTCATCAGAAATATGAAATTGTTCCAGCGATTCAGGTTCTACAGCATAACCACCGGGATTAGTTTTTGAACCGGCACTCATACTTGTAATTCCAAGTTTGATAATATTATTCCGAAAAACTTCATTCTCTCTAGTTGAAATCGACAATTCAATTTGACCATTAAAAATCCGATAAGCACAAATCAATTGAACCAATTCTTTATCTGTCATGATCACTTTTGGCAATACCACTCCTTCAGCCGGACGAAGTCGTGGAAATGAAATGGTATATTTTGTTTGCCAATATTTTTTCTCAAGATAATTTAAATGCAAGGTGTTAAAAAATGAGTCAGTTCTCCAATCTTCCAAACCAATCAACACTCCTAAACCTATTTTATAAATTCCTGCTTTGCCAAGTCTGTCGGGAGTTTCGAGGCGGTAATCGAAATTTGATTTTCTTCCTTTTGTATGATGAATATTATAATCGGCTTTATGATATGTTTCCTGATAAACCAAAACAGTATTCAACCCTTCAGCAATTAATTCTTCATATTCATGTTGATCGAGCGGTTGCACTTCAACAGAAATATGCGAGAAAAATGGTCGAACTAATTTGATGGCATTTTTCAAATACGGAACACCAACTGTTTGATTTGCTTCACCTGTTACAAGTAATACATGATCATACCCAAGCATTTTTATTGCTTCCACTTCTTTCAAAATTTCGGCATCTGTTAATGTTTTTCTTTTGATATGATTATCGAAACTGAAACCACAATACGTACAAATATTTTGGCATTCGTTTGAAAGGTAAAGCGGAACATACATCTGTACTGTTTTGCCAAAACGTTTTCTGGTAAGCTGCTGACTAAGCTGTGCCATCTTCTCCAAATGAGGCATCGCTGCTGGTGATATGAGCGCCTTGAAATCTTCAAGTGTTCTATTCTCTTTTTGCAAAGCATTCAATACATCTGCTTCGGTTTTCGAATAGATACTTGCTTTTACTTCGTCCCAATTATAAGTGTTGAATATTTCTTTAAATTCCATTTTTATTTCTCGCTGATCTCGCGGATTACCGCAGATTTTTCTATAATTTATTTACTATTCTTGTGATACCATCCGAAATATTATCGGTATTAAAATTTACTAAAACGCCCAATTTTCTATCGGTAAGTTTTAAATAGGTGAGTAACTGTTTGTGATGAACTGGTGCTAAAATCTCAACAGATTTTATTTCAATAATTACTTTGTCATTGATTAATAAATCTATTCTAAATCCCAAATCTAATTTCACACCATCGTAATAAACTGGCACAGCAACTTGCGATTCAACATGCAAGCCACCTTTCATTATTTCATGCTTGAGAGTGGCTTCATATACAGATTCTAACAATCCTGGTCCAAGCGAATTGTATACTTTAAAAATCGCTCCTCTAATTATATATGAGATTTCATTTTCGTTCATTTCTGCTTAATTTTCTCTGCGCAAATCCGCGAAATCTGCGAGAGTACTTTTCGCTAATCTAAAAATGCTGTTAACGGACTGCTTGCTTCTGCATAATTTTTTGGTCGTGCAAGTTTTGCTTCGTAAGCCATTCGTCCTGCTTCTATTGCCAGTTTAAAAGCGATTGCCATTTGAATCGGATTCTCCGAAACGGCAATTGCGGTATTCACCAACACAGCATCAGCTCCCATTTCCATTGCTTCGGCAGCATGTGATGGAGCACCTATTCCGGCATCAATAACCACAGGAATTTTACTTTGCTCGATAATTATTTCCAAAAAATCTTTTGCGCGTAATCCTTTATTACTTCCAATTGGTGCACCTAAAGGCATCACAGCAGCTGTCCCAACTTCTTCCAAACGTTTACACAAAACAGGATCAGCATGAATATAAGGCAACACGATGAAACCTAATTTCACTAACTCTTCGGCAGCTTTTAATGTTTCGATAGGATCGGGTAAAAGGTATTTCGGATCAGGATGAATTTCTAATTTTATCCAATTTGTTTCTAAAGCTTCACGAGCAAGTTGCGCAGCAAAAACAGCTTCCTTTGCTGTTCGAACTCCAGAGGTATTTGGCAATAAATTAAATTGTGGATGTAATAAATGTTTTAAAATATCATCAGCACCATTTTTAGTGTCGACACGTTTTAATGCAACTGTTACAAGCTCGGAGCCCGATGCTAACAATGCTTCTTCCATCAAAATTGAAGAAGAGAATTTTCCTGTTCCCGTAAATAATCGTGAGTTAAATATTTTTCCTGCTATGATTAATTTTTCCATTTCATTTTAAATAGATTGTGAATTTTGTTTGAGATATTTTGATATTGTTTGCACGAATTGTTCTGCTGATTCTGATTTGTTTTCTGCTAAATTTATTGCTGATGAAATTGCAATTCCATGAATTCCTAGTTCCAGCAACGATTGAATGTCGTCAACTTTTATTCCGCCTATTGCGATAAATGGAATTTGTAAAGACGTTTCATGAAACGTCTCAACGATTTTTTTATAACCATCAATTCCTATGATTGGACTTAACATTTCTTTTGTTGAGGTAAAACGAAAAGGTCCGAGACCAATGTAATCAACCTTGTTTTCAATTTGAAATTTTGCTTCCTCAAGATTATGAGCAGTACCTCCGATGATAAAATGATCTCCCAAAATATTTCGCGCTTCTTTGGGGTTCATGTCATTCAATCCAAGATGAACACCATCAGCACCAATTTCTTTTGCAAGAGTTACATTGTCGTTGATGATGAATGTTGCTCCATGTTTTTTACAAACTGTTTGTACTTCGATGGCTATTTTTTTCCATTCATCATAAGGAATATTTTTTACACGCAACTGCACCCAATCCACTCCACCTGAGCATGCAAATTCTGCAAGTTCAGCATGCGAAAACTTTTCAGTTTGTTGAGTGATGTAATGTAAATGTGAAATCATTTTTTCTTTTTTGCGACAACTTTTTTTGTTGCTGCCTTTTCAATTTTATAAATATGACTCATCTCAGAATTATCACGAACTGTTAAATTCAAATCTTTGATAATGCCGTTTGAAACATCATATGCCCATCCGTGAACATGCGGTCGTCCGTGCTCTTCCCAGGCACTTTGAATGATAGAAGTCTTACATAAATTATAAACTTGTTCAACAACATTTAATTCCGTTAATCTTCTGTCGCGCAGATCCAGATCTTCAATTGCATCCAGTTCTTCCTGATGTAAACGATACACATCTTTGATGCTTCGCAACCAATTATCAATGATGCCACCGAAATTATTTTTGCTCATTGCTGCAGCAATTCCACCACAGTGATAATGACCACAAACGATCACATGTTTTACATGCAAAATATTTACTGCAAAATCGAGCACACTTAGCAAATTGGTATCAGTATGAATCACCATATTTGCAATATTGCGATGTACAAAAATTTCACCCGACATGGTTCCAGTAATTTCATTTGCAGGAACACGGCTGTCAGAGCAACCAATCCACAATACAGGTGGCTGCTGACCTTTAGCAAGTTTCTTAAAAAAAGTTGGATCTTCCTCCATCTTCTTGGCAACCCATTTTTTGTTACCGCTTAAGAGTTTTTTATAAAGTTTTTCCATAATTATATTTTATGATAACCCAATAAATATTTGTTGCTGTTTAAAAATTCAGCAGTGTATTGTTTTGCGCGTAAACATGCACGATGCAATTTAAATTCTTTTGCGAGATTAGCAGTGATGGCTGATGAAAGTACACACCCTGAACCATGTTTGCCAAATTCAATTTTTTGTTTTGCACGAAATGAAAAATCTTTTCCATCGGTTGTAAATAAAAAATCTCTTCCTAAATCATTTTCATTATGACCGCCTTTTAAAAACACATGACAAAATTTTGATAAATCTTTTGCTGCTTTTTTTTCATCTTGTTCACCTGTTAATGTTTTTATTTCTTCAAAATTTGGTGTGATGAGAGAAATGTTTTTACAAATTTCTTCCAGTTTTAATCTCTCAATTTTATCGTGAAAGTTGAAGCCGGCACTAGCTTTTAGGATTGGATCCCAAATGATTTTAGGATTTGAGATATTAGAATTAAGATGTAAGATTAGTTGATGAAGAATGTCTAAGTTTTCTATTAAACCAATTTTGATATACTCAAATTGAAAGCGTTTTTGAAGAACAGAAATTTGTTCAATTATTTTTTCTAAAGGTATCCATTCAACCTTTTCAAAATCCAAATCATTCTGAAAAGTTAACGCACTCATTACACCAAAACCAGAAACTTTATTTGCTTCAAATGTTTTTATATCAGCAAGCAAACCCGCGCCACCACTTGGGTCGAAGCCGGCAATGGAGAGAACGTTTGGACGTTTAGGGTTTGTAGTTTGTAATTTGTTTGTCATTCGTTATTTTTATCTCTCTCGTAGATAACGTGGATAAACGCAGATGAAAAATGTCTGCGAAAATCTGCGAAATCTGCGAGCAAATTTTTTTATTCTTCTTCGCTTCTTTTAAAACCTATTCTTTTTCTTGGTTCACTTTTTTCTTGAACAAGTTGCTTCATATATTCAAAAATCAGATTTATTTTTTCATCATGCGATTCTGTTTTATGTTCTAATTGCTCCAACTTTAAAAGGATGTCTTTATGAGTTGAAAGAAACTTCCGCATTTTAGTATAAACACGAATAATTTGAATGTTTACATCAATTGCTCTTTCTGAATTTAAAACACTTGAAAGCATTGCCACACCTTGTTCAGTAAATGCATAAGGCACCTTTCTTGTGCCTCCCCAACTTGATGTTGCAGATTGCAATATCAAGTTTTGAAATTCCTCTTTTGAAATTTGAAACATAAAGTCGTTAGGGAATCTTGTAGTGTTCCTTCGTACTGCCAAATTCAAATTACCAGTTGTTACACCATAAAGCTCTGCCAAATCTTTATCGAGCATAACTTTTTCACCACGAATAATGACAATCTTGTTCATTATCGTGTGCTCTTGTGCTGAGTATGTTATTGTTTTTTTCATATTTTTGGTATGTTGAGTTGTTTCATTGTTTTATCTCGCAAATAAAATCATTCAGCGAAACCTGTGTAATCTGTGGCTCTTTTTATAAATATACTTCGCTTCCTTTTTCTTTAAATTTTTCTCTCGCAGATCTCGCAAACCTGCCTGCCAAAATTGGCGTAACGGCAGGCAGGTTTCCGCAGAGTTTTCCATCTTCGTAATCTGCGCAATCTGTGGCTCTTTTTATAAATATACTTCGCTTCCTTTTTCTTTAAATTCTTTTGATTTTTCTTCCATGCCTTTCTTCAATACTTCATCTTCTTCAACACCATGTTGTTCGGCATATTCACGCACATCCTGACTGATCTTCATTGAACAGAAATGTGGTCCACACATCGAACAGAAATGCGCAATTTTTGCACCTTCAGCCGGCAATGTTTCATCATGAAATTCGCGAGCTGTATCAGGATCGAGCGAAACATTAAATTGATCATCCCAACGAAATTCAAAGCGTGCTTTACTCAATACATTATCACGGTATTGCGCACCCGGATGTCCCTTTGCAAGGTCGGCAGCATGTGCAGCAATTTTATATGCGATCACACCATCTTTCACATCTTTTTTATTTGGCAAACCTAAATGTTCTTTTGGTGTAACATAACAAAGCATTGCCGTTCCAAACCAACCAATCATTGCAGCACCAATGGCTGAAGTAATATGGTCATAACCCGGAGCAATATCAGTTGTTAATGGACCAAGCGTATAAAATGGTGCCTCATGGCATTCCTTTAATTGTTTGTCCATGTTTATTTTTATCATGTGCATTGGCACGTGTCCAGGACCTTCAATGATTGTTTGTACATCATGTTTCCAAGCAATTTTTGTTAGCTCACCCAAGGTTTCCAATTCACCGAATTGCGCAGCATCATTGGCATCGGCAATACATCCCGGACGTAATCCATCACCCAAAGAAAAAGCAACATCATAGGCTTTCATGATCTCACAAATTTCTTCAAAATGAGTGTAAAGGAAATTTTCTTTATGATGAGATAAACACCATTTCGCCATGATACTTCCACCTCGAGAAACAATTCCTGTAATACGTTTTGCTGTCATAGGAATATAACGAAGCAACACTCCGGCATGAATCGTAAAATAATCAACGCCTTGCTCAGCTTGTTCAATTAATGTATCGCGAAAAATTTCCCAAGTTAGGTCTTCCGCTTTTCCGTTAACTTTTTCGAGTGCCTGATAAATAGGAACTGTTCCAACGGGAACAGGACAATTGCGAATGATCCACTCTCGTGTTTCATGAATATTTTTTCCTGTTGAAAGGTCCATTAAGGTATCACCACCCCAACGGCAGCTCCATACAGCTTTCTCCACTTCTTCTTCGATGCTTGACGACACTGCGGAGTTTCCGATATTGGTATTTATTTTCACCAAAAAATTTCTTCCGATAATCATCGGTTCACTTTCAGGATGATTGATATTTGAAGGAATAATTGCACGACCGGCAGCAACTTCATCACGCACAAATTCGGGAGTGATAAATCCTTGCGGAGTATTTGCGCCAAAACTATTTCCGGGATGTTGAACCATCAATGGATTCTTGGCAATGTTCTCCAGACCTTGGTTTTCGCGAATGGCGATGTATTCCATTTCGGGAGTAATGATGCCTTGTTTAGCATAATACATTTGCGAAACATTTTTTCCCGGTTTTGCTTTTAATGGATTTTTTAAATGCTCAAAACGCAAATGGTCGAGCGATTTATCATTCAATCTTTTTCTTCCATATTCAGAAGATTGTTCTTTCAATTCTTCAACATCACCACGATTTAAAATCCATTCTTCACGCAAGCGAGGTAATCCTTTTTTCAAATCGATACTGATATTCGGATCGGTAAAAGGACCGCTTGTATCATACACATTGATGGGTATGTTTTTTTCAACTTTATTGCTGCCATTATAATTGTGAACGGTATCTGTCAATTCAATTTCTCGCATTGCAACTTTAATGTCGTGAACTTTTCCGGGAACATAAATTTTACGTGATGCCGGCAAAGGATTTCGAGTGATGATTTCAGGATTTGTGGAGTCAGATTTTTGCATATTTTTTTAATTAATTTTTTAGTTTAAAAATTTTTCAACCACCTTGTGTGGCAGTGATGATGGTGATCTTATCGTTTTCGTTTAGTTGGTATTTTTCCCATGCTGATTTTGGAATAACGGTGTTGTTTACAGCAACAGCAATTCCTCTTTGAGAAATTAAATTAGCATCAGTCAAAACATCAAAAAGATTTTTTGATTGTATTAAATTATGTTCTTTATTATTTATAAATACTGTCATTATTTTTTGCCACAGATTACACAGATTTACACTGATTATTTTTTTATTGCTTATTGCTCATTGCCAATATATTTTTTTCTCGCAGATTTACGCAGATAAATGTCGCAAATTTTCGCAGAGTTTTTTATCTGCACTTGTCTGCGAAATCTGCGAGAAA
>CAIUEQ010000212.1 GCA_903898215.1 uncultured Bacteroidota bacterium
AACATAATCAAAAACAAATTAAGTAGTGCAGATCTTGAAACACAAGAAAGCAGTGAGTAAAAAAACAATATTGATATAGATTGTAAAAACAATTTTGTTTTTGGCGATATTTTGGGGTCTATTATATAAAAATATAATATGGCCAAACAAGAACTCATTAAATACCCGACTCCATTTAGATCGTTCCAGAAAATCAAATTGTTTAAAACATAATCTCTGGAACTTTCTGCATTTCCATAACTCAGCATAACAGGCAACGATATACTTAATACAATGTTTAATGCATTAACAATTCCATAAACTATATACGATAAAAGACAATAATGAATTGTGGATTTACTTCGGAGAATCCAAGAAACATATAAAGGTATGGCACTCATCATTAAAAAGGTTCTCGTAACTTCTCTGTATACACTATTTGAATGGATTGTTTCAACAATTCCGATTATTGAAATGAATAAGGTACATAAAACAATAAGCCTATTATTTAATGATTTTAAGAAATATGTGTAATTATAAATCAGTGTATAAAATAAAAAATATAAAAAACTCCAAAATGCAGCACCTTTTCCTAAAAAATTTGATTCCCCAAAAACAGCCTCTTCAAAAATCCGGCCTATATAAGGCATCATGATAGCAAAAATATCAGCCTTTGATAATCTGTTTGTTTTTAAAGAAGAATTTAGAGCTATAATAGAATTCAACGTGTTAGAATTTTTATCTAATCAGAATAATTATTTGACAGATTTAAATTATGTGCCATAATGGATTTTTAAAAAGTCTGATGTAGTTTTGAACCTGTACATGCAATACATTTTGGCCTGACTTGTTTGATAAGATACTTTTAAAAGTGAGTATTATTATTGACAATGGGGCTCCTAAAAACAATATTATTATTTTATATATTAATCCATATAAAGTATTTTTACACCTTTTGAAGTATAAGTGAAGGCTTAAAATAGCATTTTCAGTTACTCTATCATATTCTTGCTCGCTACTTTTTCCTCCAAAATGAATTATTTCAGCTTCTGGTGTATATATAAGCTGCCCTATTTTAGTTATCCGATAACAAAGTTCCAGATCTTCACCGCAATGCAAATAAGAAGGATAAAACCCCCCTATTTTTTTTAAAGATTGAGCTCTGATAAGTATTGCCGACCCTGAAATAGCCTTAACAGATAACACCTTATCATATGAATAAGGATATAACAATTTTGTTTCAATGAATTTCCCTATAAAAGGAATTTTATACATTCTGAAACATTCTAAAAGCAATGTTGATGATAGACTGTTGGGTATTCTGGCACAAGTTTTTTGAATAGTCCCATCATGGTTATATGTTTTGGGTCCAACAGCAATAATATTCTCTTTGTCACTTTTTCTGATTGTATTTAAAAGTCCTTCTACAGTATTTTGATATAGAAGGGTATCGGGATTTAAAATAAAGATGAATTCTCCTTTTGCAATGGAGAATCCCTGATTATTTGCTTTTGCAAACCCTTTATTTTCTTTATTCGCTATAATAATTACCGAAGGAAATTTGTTTTTTATATAGGTCACACTATTATCTGTCGAAGCATTATCAACAATAATAATTTCGTGTTCTATTTGACAATATAATGTAATGGATGATAAACAATTTTCAAGATATTCCTTAACATTCCAACTTACTATTACAAAACTGATAATTGGCATTGAGTATGTTTTATAATGTAATTATTTGAGTTAAAATCCGAATTCATATTTCTTAATAAATTCAATAATATCATTATTTGATAAGTGTGGGATTGATTTAATAACCTTCTCTTCTGTCCAATTCCACCACTCAATTTTTTTTAATTTTTCAATAACATCAGGTTCAAATCTATAACCAACAATTTTCCCAGGGATTCCTGCAATAATAGCAAAAGCTGGTACGTCTTTATTAATAACCGAATTTGAATAAATAATTGCCCCATTTGATATTGTAACCCCCGATAAAATTGTAACTCCGGTCCCTATCCAGACGTCTGACCCAATATTTACAGGTCCATTTGAACTTGGCATTCCATCTATATAGGCACCTTGAAGTGCATATGAAACTCTTAATGGAAATAATGATACCCAATCCTTCGGATGTATACCTCCTGTTATAATTCGAACATTTGGGCCAATTGAAGTATAATTCCCAATCGTTATTGGCTGTTCACTTCCTTTATAATTATTAATAGTTAATGTAAAATGCCCATAACTTTTATGCCCAACTTTTAATAACCCATTTTTCATTAAACTCTCTTTCTCGTAAAAATTAACTTGTCTTTTTATGAGATTATAAATGATAAATATGATTCTTCTTGTAAATAGTTTCATTTTAAAAAATAATATTAATACTTCTTTGCCAATTTCATAAAGTACTTCTCAAAATAGCGATAAGAAATATAACTGCTTATGATTGTCAATATAAGTGAGAAACAAACAAGTATGACATCAATTTGTGCCCCTGTATTGAAATACCTATACCAAAAGAATGTGATAGTAGAAATAACTATTGGATGCAATAGATAAATAGAATAACTGATCTCTCCCAAAAACGAAAAGAATCGATTTAAGAAAACAGGATAAGAGATATTTTGATGTAAAAAAAAGAAACTGATAATAATTGATGAAATAGAAAATAATACCCTGTTTAAACCAATTGCTACATTGTATTCACTGCCTAAAACAGGCCAAAAAACAAAAAACAATGCACTACAGATAAAAACAACAAATAACGCACGGGTATTAATTTCATATTTCATTGCAATACCCAATGTAACACCGCTGGTAAAATAAAAAAAATGGTTAAGGGGGTTAGTATAATTGTGCCAAAAGTATGTATCATTTACATCTGTAAGTTTGAAGAAAGTAAAATAAAGGAACACAAGAAAACTTGAAAGGTAAATTGAAAAATACAGAAATTTACTCTTATGAAGTGCAAATATGAGCAGTGGAAATAAAGCATAAAAAACAAGTTCATTGCCTATTGACCAAACCCCCATACCTATATTATTATCCCACGAAAAAAAACCAAAAAAACCTAATAAATTCAATACAACTTTATTTATTTCTACTAATGTATTATCTAAAAAAAATGAACGTAAAACATTATATAATATAACCATCCATAATAACGGATATATACGAAAAAAACGTTTTACTAAAAATGATTTTATACTATTATACCATCATTCATCTTTGATTCGTAAACAATATAAAGTGTTAAACCGCTTAAGATATAAAACATACAAACTCCGTAAAACCCCATTCTCCCAAAAAAAGTAGTGGCATCATGTTCGTAATGTAAAATGCTCATAAAATGCATCAGCATAATACTTGAAGCACATATCCCTCGAAGTTGATCTAAGCCTATAACTCTATTTATGTTCAAAAGATTTGCTGTTTATAATAATCAATTTAAACTTGAATTATACATTAAATTTATCCGAAATAATCTCAACTTTCATTATTAATTTACTTTATAATTTGGTAAATATTACTTGCCGCATTATCTCCAAAATCTTTACAATACCTATTTACCAGAATTTCATTTTTTATTCTTATTTCTTTATTTTCCGGTGTATCGTTTATGATATTGCATATAGCTGCAACCATATCTGCTTTTGAACGGATATTTGGGCATCCACCTACTTGTATCAATTCATCTCCTAAAAATAAAGGTTCATCTATAATATTTAATATCAATACCGGTATTTTTTTAAATAATGCTTCCAAAGCATACCCGCTACTGTGGGTTATTACAATGTTTGCAATGGTAAATGATTCCTCAAAACCCAGCTCAGTTGAATCAAAAATTGAACTGTTACTTTTTAAAATTACATCCTGATATTCAGTTTTGTTTTCTACAGGATGTAGTCTTATAATGCCATGCACGTTTGGTATTTCATCCAGAAAATCAATAAATCCTTTTACAAGCTCGTGTCGTTTATGCAACTCAATATTGTTAGTTGCTAATATTAAAACAGTTTTTTCCTGCCCTATACCCAGTTTTTTTCTGATTTCAATATTATTCCCTTTTGTATCTCTTGAAATTTTTGTATTCCCAACAACCAACAAACGATTTGGTTCAACTTTTAATCTAGTAAATTGTTTCATATGATTTTCTCCCCAACAAAAAATCTTATCTGCTAAAACAGGATAGAAAGCTTCAGCATTTGGAAATGTATTGCCATGAATAAATGTATAATTGGGTATATTCAGTTTTGAAGCGGATAATATCAGGCAACTATTTAATGCTTGCCTGTCGTGATCTGTAATAACTGCCTTAGGGGATAGAGACTGCAATATTTGGCAACATTTTAAAACATTCTGGGTTTGCATAATAACTTCTAAAAGGATTTCCCTTTCGAATTGTATAGGTAACTGAAATTTATTTGTAATTCCTTTAATTATTTGTTTCACGTTACGAAATAGTTGACCGTATTCTTTTTTCCAATTTTTTAATTGTGATCTATTTAACCTATTTGTAAATCTGAAAGCAGGTATGTTATTAATTTGATCAGGTAATGAATCCTGTGAAATAAAAATACATTTTTTATTATCAATATATTCTTTCAAAGGGGCAAAAAAACTAACTAACCTATCAGTGTTTTTTGTAATATTAAAAATGTATTTTCCTTTATGATTTATTAATCCAGAAATACCTTCAAATTCAAAAGTGTTTTTATACTTTAAAATATTTATCTCTTTTTTAAGCCTATTTTTTACAGTAGTTTTTTCGAATCCGTTCCAGCAATAATCGTATATTGAATAGCATAATACTTTTCCTAAAGGAATATCCATAAAACAAATTGCATTAAATTCCTCTTCAATTTTTAATGCTTCATCCCAAGTTAATTTATAATTCTTTTCTTTCAATTCTAAATTAGTAAATATGAGTTTGTATACTTCATAAATTTATTCATTAATAAATAATTCTTAAAATTAAAGATAAAATAACTCCTTTTGTAAACCATCATTGGTTTATATTTAACTTAAATAAATGATGGTTATTTATTCATTTGTATCATCACAACCCTCTCCCCAAACATTATGTCTAAGTTTCCATTCCCCATCAATTTGTTTCCAAAGATTATGATTCCTATACTTTTCCATTATTTGATGAAACTCTTCTTCTGTAATATCTAAGTATTTCAGAAACCAATCAAAATTCTTTTTCGGAAATTCTCCGTCATATCTTTTCACTAAAGCAATTGCATCTTCTCTGGTTAAATGTCCGTCTCTCACTTCATGAGCGGAATCAGAAGTAGCCCTGCATATTCCAAATTTATAATATGCTGGAATAAAATGAAACCCATCTAACTTATCATCTAAACTTGCATATTTTGAATATGTGCCTTCTGATCTTTCATCATTAGCAATGAAACCAGTATTGTCTATGCAGTAATAATAATTTTCCTGAGGAATCCATTTTTTATAGTAGGAAAACCAATGCATTTGTAACCCCAAATTTTCTAGGTCTACCACAGGTGGAATTTTATACATTTCAAGTTTATTGTTACTTACTTCTTCTTCGTTAAAGTAACCAACCCGAATACCTTCATTTACAATTTCGTCAACTCCTGCTCCTTTAAAATATACTTCTTTATAATCACTGATATCTTCATAGGGTTTGTTCTTATATTTTGTTGAACCACCATATTCTGACTCTCCATTCTCACCGTAAAATATCAATGGAACTTTGAATTTAGCAGCCATTTGATAAGCTAATGCTTTTTGTCCATATGTAAATGGTTGCCAAGCATCTCCTACTAATTCAAAAGCTAATCGTGCTAATTTTTTATGCATTTTCCCATCAGGCAATACCAATATGGTATCAAACCCAACATCTTTTAATGCAACAAAATTTTTCCAACCAATTTCAGTATATTCAAAAGGCGCCCAAGTTACGAGCAAAGGGTGCATTCCATAAACGAATTTTAGTTGATGCGCTACAAACCCACTGTCTTTTCCACCGCTGCTTGGAACAATGCAATCATAACTCCCATCTTTTGATCTAAACTTCTCGCATACAGCCTGGAGTTGTTTCTCTCTATCAGCCCAATCAATACTTTTTTCTTTTTCTTCTGCGAATCTACAAGCACTGCAAACACCTTCTTCGTCAAAAATAATTCTAGGCCGTTGATTAGAAACGACACATTTTTTACAAAACTTCACCACTTTTGGCAATTTGTCTAATTGAGCATCGAGGGTATAATTGGATGGGAATAATAACATAATGATTATAAATTTATAAAGTTTTTAAGAATTTTTACGCCTGCTTCTCCGCTTCTTTCGGGATGAAACTGACATCCCCAGATATTATTTTTATGAGTTGCTGAACAAAATGTTGTATCTCCATATATTGTAGTGGCCATAATATCTTCATCGTTATCCGGCTTACAAAAATAGGAGTGTATAAAATAATAATAAGTGCCATCATCAATACCGGAAAGCAGTTGATGTTTTTTGTCATTCCTTTTACTAATTGTGTTCCAACCTATTTGAGGAATCTTTATTGTATTGTCTTTATCGTATTCAAACTTTAAAACTGAACCCTTTATCAGATCTAATCCACTATGTAAACCAAATTCACTACTTTCTGAAAACAAAAGTTGCATTCCTAAGCAAATACCCAAAATTGGACGTCCAATTTTCGAATATTCCTGAATGGGTTCAATTAAATTTTGACCTTTGAGATTATTCATCGCCTGATCAAATGCACCTACGCCTGGAATGATGAGTCGTTCAGCTGTCAATATTTTATTTGCATCAATTGTAATTTCAGATTCAACTCCAATATAATTTAAAACCCGTTGAATATTGAATAAATTACCCATTCCATAATCTAAAATAATTACTTTCTTACTCATGTTATTTCCTGCAAATAATATTTTTAGTTTTCAAATACTCTTTAACTTCATTAATGGTGGAAGCCTTCAAACGATCTTGCATAAATACTAAGCTGCCTCTTGCATTTTTGATAAATGCGAGGTTGCCTTCTTCGGCAAACTGTTCCATGCTATTTATTTGCTCAGCATATTTATAATGAAATATTGAAGATGCAGCAACTGCATCAGCTTTCCCATTTATGATTATTTCTGATATATGTTCAGGGTTGGCAGCTCCTCCACATGCAATTACAGGAACTGAAACATTTTGAGCAATTGCTCTGGTCAGTTCAACCTCATAACCTCTGCCTGTTCCTTCCTGATCAATCGATGTTACCAGAAGTTCTCCTGCTCCCAATTCTACTAGTTTTTGTGCCCACTCAATAGCATCTAATTCTGTTCTTTCTCTGGCATTATCTGTAAAGACAATATATTTATTATTAATTTTTTTTACCTGCAATGAACCAACAATGCACTGAGAGCCAAAAGCCATTGCTCCTTCTGTAATCAATGTAGGATTAGTTATTACGGCTGTGTTAATTGCAACTTTATCTGCACCTGCCCTTAGCAAATTTTTTATATCATCTACATTTCTCACTCCACCTCCGACAGTGAGAGGAATAAAAATTTGTTCAGCTGTTTTTCTAACAATATCTAATAAATTATTTCTTCCATATAAACTCGCTACAGCATCTATATAAATTAATTCATCAGCTCCTGCTTTATAATAGGTATAGGCAAAATCCCACGGCTTGCCAAGCACGCGCAATCCTTCTAAGTGAACACCTTTTACAAGATTGGGTCCTTTTATATCTAATCGGGGAATAATTCTTACCGCATGCATTTTTCTTTTCACTATTTTTAAATACTGGTCCAACCTCCGTCAACCATTAGATTTTGACCGGTGATGTAAGCTGCTTCATCTGATAATAAAAAAGAAACTGGTGCAGCAATATCAGTTGGTAATCCCATTCTTCGCATCGGTACTTTTTTCTCGTAATTGGAAACAAATTGTTGTTGTTGATTATCAAAAATGCCTCCCGGTGAAACGCAATTAACCCTTATTCCAAATGGTCCGAAATATGATGCCAAATATCTGCTAAAATTTACAACTCCGCCTTTGATGGCTGAGTATGCTGCGGGCATTGTCATTTCGGTTCCATCATACACCGTAAAATCAGGCCCAACTGTTCCATATACCGAAGAAATATTAACAATACTTCCACTCTTCTGCTCTTTCATTATTTTTAATACCTGTTGGCAAAAAATAAATACACTGTTCATTTGCATGTCTACATTTTGTTTCCACGACTCAACAGGAATATCTTCAAATTTTTTGCCCCAATCTTTGGTGCGAGGGTAAGCATTGTTTACCAAACCATCAATTCTTCCATACTTTGAAATGATCTTTTCAATGGTGTTTGTAATAGAATTTTCGCTGGTAATATCACATTGAATCATTCCGTTTTCCAAATCATCCTTCACATTTATTTCGGCATTGATACAAATACCTCCATCAGCTTTTATCTGTTGCACAATTTTTTGACCTATTAAACCGCTGCCTCCGGTAACAATGATTATTTTATTTTCTAATCTATTCATGATAATGCGATTTTTAAAACACCAATAGCTTCAGTAAAATTATTCATTGGCTGCTCATTGTCTTTAATATGATTGATAAAATAATTCATTTGCTGAACGTAAGTATCTTTAATCAGTGGTTGCTGAAAAATAGTTTTGTTATCCTCACATCGAGTTACAGTACAATTAAGTAAATCAGCTTTGATAGTTTCCTTTTCAGTAATAATTTCTATTTCTCTTTTACTGTCTTTGCGAAAATAATTTAAAGTAATATTTGCAGAAAATGTATCATACAGTAAATGATAGGCAGCAAAATCGATAGCATCAATTTTTAAAGATGAAACATTTCGTTTTACAGATTTTGTCTCCAAAGGATTTCCAAATAACCAGGTACAATAATCCAATTCATGAATCAGGTCGAGATGAACACCACCGCCCATTGCGGCATTTGCACTATATATTTTTCGGAAATCTTTGCCGGGTCTCCAATCGGGTAAAAACGAACCACAATAAATATTTACTTCGTTGATGATTGATTTGTTTTCAATCAAATATTTTTTTAGAAATTGAACAACAGGATGAAATCTTAAATTACAAGCTACATAAGTAAGTACTTGTTTTTTGTGAATCATTTCTGATAATGAACGGCTATTTTTTATTTCACTTAATACAGGTTTTTCAATAAACAAAGGACAACCAAATTCAATCGATTTCAATATTGCTTCTTCATGCAAATTCGTTGGATTTGAAATAATAATAAAATCGGGTTTAACATTTAACTCCTCCAAAGAAAATATGTCGTGAATATTTTCAAATTGTTCAGAGTTTTTTGATGAACGCAATGCATAAATAATAGCATCAGCATATAATTCGCGTATGGCGATAATATGTTTTTTTGCAATCGATCCTAAACCTATGATTAATACGTTCACAGTTGAAAAGTAAGTTTATTGTTTGCCATTAAGAATTCCATGAATTCAAAATCTATAGGATGGTCAAGATCAAAACAGATATGAGGCATAACATAGATGAGAGATTTATCTGTAATGGTTTTTGTATTTCCACTTTCAAAAAAAGTGCGTCTGTAAAAATAAAAAGAGGCATTCAGGTCGTACACATTAGGGGCTGATTGGCGTGTTACAAATTCACCTTTTTTTATTAATCCGTAATATCCGTTTGGCTGTTGTTCAACCATATTAAAATAAGGATTCCTTGCAGCATGATTTACAGAAAATAAATTCAATGCTTTTTCATCTTTACTGATTATGTTAAAAGCTTCCTCCAGATCTTCAAATGTTCTAAGGGGAGAAGTGATATCTAAATCCAGCACAAAATCGTACTGTTTGGTTCTGCTTTTTTCTTCATAGTAAAGCAGGTCGGCTATGGTTTCAATTTTTCCGGCAGTGTCTGTTGCAAGATTTGTTGGTCTTGAATAATTTGTTTGAAGACCAAATTGTGCCGCTACATTTTTTATTTCAATATCATCAGTTGATAACGCTAAATCAGCTTGGTGTTTTTCGGCAAAATGTTTTGCCAAATCAATGGAAATAGATATAAGCGGACGACCATTGATCGGTCTGATATTTTTCCCTGGTATCCCTTTTGATCCACCGCGGGCACATAAAGTGATAAGAATGTTCATTTAATCTTTATTACTTTCAAACTACAGTAAAAGACTGTGCGCAGATCTCCTCCTATCAAGGAGGAGAGACAGAGGAGGTGTAAAGTTGAGAAGGGCGATTTGAAGTGTCGACAGTCTAGCATTTTAAAATTTAATATGTTTAAAATCTTCCTGAGCTTTCTTAAAATCTTCTGGTTTTCCTATATCTAACCAATACCCTAATAACGGAAATGAACTCACTTTTTTGTTCATCTTAATTAACAATTCTATCAAATCTGTTGCATTAAAAAAACTGTTTTCAGGTATTAAATTAATAACATCTCTTTTTATGAGATAGATACCTGCATTCGAATAATAGGTATAGTTTGGTTTTTCTTTAAGAGAAATCACTTTTTCATGATCTGTTTCCAAAACTGCATATGGAATGGTAACAGTATAGGGTATTGTTGCCACAGACATTTCTGCATTGTTGTTTTCAAATTCACGGTAAAATTCCTCAAGATCAATATTAGTAAGCAGATCCGAATTCATGACCATAATTGTATCATGATGGAATTGTTTGATTAATGACAAACTGCCAATTGTACCTAGAGGTTCGTCTTCGTGCACATAACTGATATGAATATTTTTATTGCTGCCGTCCTCCAAATGATTTTTGATATGCTCAGCTAAATATTTTACTGAAATATGGATATGATCTATTCCGTAATCAATAAACCGATCAACATTGTGTTCAATAATTGGTTTGGTGCCAACCATCAGCATTGGTTTTGGAATGGTATCAGTCAGTGGTTTTAATCTTTCTCCCTTTCCTCCGGCCATCATCACTGCATCAATAGGTAAAACAGATCTCTTCTGTACAAAATCAGCAATTCTTATTAATTTAAAATCATCATCAACAACAGGTAATAGTTTTACTGATCTTTTTCTTAATTCATCTAAATCTGCAACACTGTATTGGTTTCTTTTTAAATAAATGAAATCTTTATTCATGAATTTTGAAGTTTCATCTTCTAAACTCAATCCTTTTAAAAAACCCCTCCTAACATCACCATCTGTTAGCACACCATTCACAACTTGTTGGTCATTTAAAACAAATAACATAAGCGCTCCTTCACCACTTAATGCATCTAATTTCTCTAAAGCCTTAGTAATTTGCTGATGTTCTAAGATAAGATGTTTTTCAAAATTCTTCATACTGATATTTTGAGTGATTTTAATATTTTTTCTGATGTATTTCCATCACCATAAATGTTAATTGATAAAGGTAATTTGACATTAGAGAAACGATCAATTGCATTGATAATTTCATGATGATTAATTCTGCAATTAAAAATATTTTCTGTTATCAATCTTCCTGTTTGGCGTTCTCCTAAATTGATTACATACTTTGGAAAATATGCCGCTTCAACAAATCCGCTTGATGTATTTCCCAACATAAATGAACAGTGTTTCATACAACTTAAATATCCTAAAGTTCCAAATGATTCAACACCGATTGCATTTGTATGCTCATTTATAAATGCATGTAATTTTTCCCTGATTAAATCCCCCATGGTATCGGCATTAGGCATGGTAATGATAAGTTGGTAATTTTTTGTTTCACTTAATGCTGTAATGATTTCGGTGATATACTTTTCATTTTTTTCGAACGATACTGTTTCAGGATGAAAGGTGATAAGGATACTTGGTATTGATAGATCTATTTTGAACTTATCTTTAAACTCAACAACAGAAAGTAGTGGAAGATTTTTTAAATTATCAATACTTAACGCCCCCACATTATACACATTTTTATCACTTTCTTTTAATTCAATTACCCGATTCTTATACTGCTCAGTTGTTGTAAAATGATAGGTAGACATGTGAGTAATTGCGTGACGAAATGCATCATCAATAGCACCCAAAGTTTGTTCCCCTCCGTGTATGTGAGCGAGTTTAACATTAAAAGGAATACTGCTAGCACAAGCTGCGAACATTTCATAACGGTCTCCCAAACAAAAAA
>CAIUEQ010000213.1 GCA_903898215.1 uncultured Bacteroidota bacterium
CATAAACTGTTAAAACCGGACCGAATAATTCTTCGCACATCGTTGTATATTTTGGATCGCTTGCAACAATAATTGTCGGATCAATAAACCAACCTTTTGTTTTGTTATAAGTACCACCAACAATGATCTCGCAGCCTTTATCTTTTTTTGCATCATCAATATATTTTGCCAATTTATCGAATGATTTTTCATCGATCACTGCATTCACAAAATTTCTGAAATCTTCTGTTGGTCCAACTTTAATTGATTTGATAGTTGCAACCAACTTTTCTTTTAATGCCGGCCATAAATTTGATGGAATATAAACACGAGAAGCTGCCGAACATTTTTGTCCCTGAAACTCAAAAGAGCCACGAACAATGGCCGTATTGCACACATCAACATCAGCACTTTTATGAATCATGATAAAATCTTTGCCTCCTGTTTCACCAACTATGCGCGGATAAGTTTTGTATTTATGAATATTGTTTCCAATGGTTTTCCAAATATTTTGAAACACTTCAGTTGAACCTGTAAAATGTATTCCAGCAAAATCAGCGTGGTTAAAAATTACTTCGGCAGCAACTGGTCCGCTAGGATAAATTAAGTTGATGACACCTGCCGGCAAACCAGCTTTTTTAAATATTTCCATTAACACATTAGCTGCATAAACTTGCGTGTTGCTTGGTTTCCAAACAACTACGTTTCCCATCATAGCTGCACTTGTAGGAAGATTACCGGCAATGGCTGTGAAGTTAAACGGAGTTAATGCATACACAAATCCTTCAAGCGGACGGTATTCAACTCTATTCCAAACACCTTTTGAACTCTGAGGTTGATCGTTATAAATCTGGCTCATGAACGATACATTGAAACGCAAAAAGTCGATGATCTCACAAGCTGAATCAATCTCTGCTTGAAAAGCATTTTTACTTTGTCCCAGCATTGTTGCTGCATTTAATTTTGCACGGTATGGACCAGCAATTAATTCGGCAGCTTTCAAAAATATTGCCGCACGTTGTTCCCAAGTTAAAGCTTCCCAATTTGGTTTTGCTGCAAGTGCCGCGTTAATCGCTTGTGTAACATGACTTGCATCGCTCGCATGAAACTTTCCAAGCAAATGCTGGTGATCATGTGGTGGACGAATGTCAACAGTTTTTCCGCTTCTCACTTCTTCACTTCCGATATACATTGGAATATCTAAAACCTTCGATCTTCCTTCTACCAAAGCAGCTTTCAATTCTTTTTTTTCTGCGCTTCCCGGAGCGTAATTTAAAATGGTTTCACAAGTGGGTACTGGTACTTTAAAAAATCCGTTCATATTTTTTTAGTTATTGGTTATTATGTTAATGGTTATTGGTTATTATGTTATTAGTTGTTTTTATTGCTTATTGCCAAATGCATTTTGCCTATTAAATTTTGGTGCAAGTTTACGAGATTTTTTTAGAATTGGAGGAATGACATTTGTCAAGAAAGAATATCTCTGAAATGTTTCTTTGAATTTGAATTGAATTTGAATTTTTACCCCTTGCTAACTTTGCGTTTTTTCTTAGCGTCCCGATAACTATCGGGATTAGCGGTTAAATTTTTTTAACGCAAAGAGCACAATCCCGATTAATTCGGGACGCAAAAGACGCAAAATATTTGTGCAATTTTTTTCACTCTCAAATATAGTTTAAATCGTTAAAACGCCATCGTGTTCTTTGACCAAATTAAACGGTTCATTTTTTACAATTAAAAAACCATCGAGGTCGGCAAATTCAATTCCTGCACATAAATGAAATGCAGATGAAATTCCCAAACTTGTTTCAACCATACAGCCAACCATCGTATGCATTCCATGTTTAACGGCTTCATTTAAAATTCTTAAACCATTTAAATATCCACCGGCTTTCATCAATTTCATATTTACACCATGAAACTGTGTTTTCAATTTTTCAAAATCAGCATCTGCACAAATTGATTCATCGGCAACTAAAATGTATGGAGATTTTGGTTTCAGATAAACATATTCATCAATCATTGAAGCCGGCATAGGTTGTTCAATTATCGCAATATTATAAGGTTTGAGCGATTGCATAAAAGTGACAACTTCATCAGGATTTTTCCATGTTTCGTTTCCGTCAATGATGAGTGGTTGCTTTGTAATACGATTGAGTTCATGCAATAATTCACCGGCAGTTTCTGCGTTCACTTTTATTTTTAATTTGGAAAACCGTTGCAATTTATTTTCGAGATAAAATTTTTCGATTTCGTTTACATCCATTATTGGCAACGAAAATGAGGTGGAAACTTTTTGTGGATTTTGAATTCCAAGAAACGTGTAAATATCTGTTCTATCAGCATGACAGAGGTAATGAATATATGCAGATTCAATTCCAAAGCGAAGTGCATTTGGTAATTTCAATTCATCGAGCAATAAAGTTAAATCATGTAAATCGTGAATGTTTTGCGATTGCGATTTAATGAAACGATGAAATTCTGATTGAATAATTTCGGGAGTTTCGTTGTAACGAATATTCGGAGCTACTTCACCAATGCCTTTGAATTTACCACTTCCTACCGTGATGATGGAGTTGAGTTTAAAATCACTTGCGTTGCGAGAAATTTTCCAAGTGTATTTCAGTTCAAGTTTTATTTGTTCTATTTGCCAGTTGAGCATAAAGTATTTTATTGCTCACAAGTCTAAAGATTAATTATTATTTTTCATCATTTGATTTACCCACCAAGGACCAGTCATCACTCCTTTTGTTCCAAGTCCGTTTAGCATAAACATGTTTTTATGTTCAGGATGAATTTTTATAAAAGGCTCGCGGGTAATGCTGCTCGGACGAACTGCAGCTTCGTGTTTGATGATTGTGTATGGAACGTCAATCAATTCATCCAGTTTTTTAAGTAACATATTTTTGCCTGCTTCAGTTGGTGCTTCGCTTAAATCATTCCATTCGTATGTTGATCCGATTTTAAAAATGTCGTCATGCAAATGCAAAATGCCTATACCTTTTTTTATTACACGATCAGTTTTTAATTGTTCGGATTTAATAGTCAAAACATCTCCTTTACAAAACCTAAATGGGAGATTTGGGAAGAATGGATTTTCTGTTGCATTTACACCTTCACAAAAAATAATAGTGGAAGCTTCGATGTTTTTATATTTCCATTTCCCATCCACATTTTCAAGTAATGAATAATCAAATTTTTCTGTGATGTATTGGTTTGATTCTTCGAGTTTATGTTTCATTGCATCTAGTAGCTTTTTCACATCTACACGGCCAGAGCCATTGATTTCAAAGGCGCCAAAAGTTTGTTTGATATTTTCCTGAACTTGTGGTTGAAGATTGATATGTTTTGAAAAGTTTTCATTATCAAGTTTTAAAGTGAGGTCATTTTGTTCTTTTACAGATCCAAAAACTGCATAGATATTTTTCTCATTTAGAATTTGTATTCCAAGAAATTTTTCTAATTCACGATAGGTGTTTCTAGCAAGATCGAGTAATTCATCAATACCTTTGCTTTTGGTCATTCGTTTACCACTAATTGGTGTATACATTCCTCCACAAATTTTACTCGAAGTATTTTCTTTTTGCTCATCAAAAACTATAAAACTTTTTCCTTTTTTTAATAATTCAAAACTTATTAATGTTCCTGCAAGTCCTTGTCCAACGATGATGTATTCTGTTGATTTCATTTGTTTGTTATTTGAAGTTTGATGTTTATTGTTTTCCGCCACAGATTTCACAGATTTTTTAATTTTTAATTTTGCCTTTTTAATTTCGCAATTATTATTAGCCCCCGACTTTTTTGCTTATTGCCAATTGCTAATTCATTTTTCTCGCTCTCAGCATTTCTCTTTTTCCTTTAGGTCCGGGTAAACGTTCAACAGTAAATCCTGCGCGTTGCATTCTTCTGCGAACTTCACCTTTTGCTGAATAGGTTACAAGAATTCCACCTTCATTCATATTGTTAAAAATATTTTTATAGATTTCTTCTGTCCAAAGTTCAGGTTGTTTATCAGGTGCAAATGCATCGAAATAAACAAGATCGAATGTTGAATTAAAAATATACTCTTCAAGTTTTATGTTAAATTTTGTTAAGGACGAATTTTCATTTAATTGTATTGTTTCATTCCAATTAGCATTTTGGATTTTATCAATATTAGCATGATATTTTTTCTCGAATAAATTTTTATAACCTAGTTCTTCAATAATATTTTTTTCAAGTGGAAATGCTTCGATACTTGTATAGGAAACGGAGATGTTTTTAGCAGAGCTTTCTGTAAAAGTGAGTAATGCGTTAAGCCCAGTTCCAAAGCCAACTTCATAGATATTAATTTTGTTTTTTGATTTGATAATTTCATCAAAACCAGCTTGTATAAATACATGATTTGATTCTTGCAAAGCACCATTCACAGAATGAAAAGTTTCATCCAAATCTTTTACATAAATTGTATTTGAAAGGTCGGCAGTTTGTAGAATTATTCTTTCCATTATTTACACGAAAAGAATTTTTAAATAGCACATCAAATTATTTTTTCTGATAGTCACCGCGTTTCCATGCGTTAAAAAATTGTCCCCAAGCAAATGGGTCAAAAATTCGTTGTGGCGCAAGCTGATTATTGTAATAATATCTTGCATACTGATCTTGTACAGTTTGTTTACTTACCTCTTTTGAATCGTAGGTCATTCCTGCACTAATATTACTTAAGTTTTTCTTACGAAGATTTCCTCGTGCAGCATCATAGCCTCCATCAGGCACATTCGCATTCACAAAATAATAATTAAATTCTTCTTGAGTTGGCCATCCTCTGATATAAGTTTCAGGCAAAAAAACTGTGTCTTCACTCATCGGCTGAATGATAGAATATTTATTTTGTTCAAGATTTAAAGGAATTTGATACTCTACAGTTTTTAATCCTAAAAATGAGAATAAAATAACATCACCTTTTTTTGCCACTAGTGAAAAGAATCCAGTTTGATCGGAATAGCTTCCTTTATTTGTGCCCTTGATTCTAATGGCAACTAATGGCAAAGCTCTTAAGCTATCAATGGTAACAACCAATCCTGAAAACTGAATTAAATTTTCCGATTGTTGCCCTTTTGCAACAACTGTAATAAGTATGAAAATATAGACTGCTAATTTTTTCAATATGTTAAATAATTATTCCTAATCCGATACATAAAATTACGATTACCGGAAATGGAATTTTGGTTGACAAAAGTAAGAATAAAGTTGCTAGTAATACCAACATATTCATTTCATTTAATTCCAATGGTTGAAATAATAGAAATGCAGAAGAAACAACCAAACCTGCTGATGTTGCATTAATTCCTTCGATTGCATTTTTTACAGGAGAAAAGTTTTTCATCTGATTCCAGATAGGGTAGATGAAAAAAATCAATAAAGCTCCGGGTAAAAAAATTGCAACGGTACCAATTGTACTTCCTAATAATAAACCCCAAGCTCCCATATCTTTTAAAGCCAACGCACCTGCATAAGTTGAAAAACTAAAAACGGGACCGGGAATAGCTTGTAAAATACCTACTCCGGCAATAAACTCATTTGGATTAAGGTAATTTTTGAACTCAACAAATTGGTTATACATCATCGGAATTAAAACATGACCTCCTCCAAAAACAATGCTTCCGTAGCGATAAGTATTTTCAAAAAGTAGAAAACTTTTCTGTTTGGTGATAGCTCCTAATAATGCAGCAGTAATAAATATTCCAATAAATAATATAAAATTTCTCCAGTCAATATTTTTAATTTTCTTTACCTCATTATATTTTGAATGCTTCAAAACCGTTGTTGTAACGCCACCTAAAAGTAATAGTAAAGGGAATATTAAAGGGTTGTGTGAGATGATTGCTAATAAAGCAGAAATTCCCATCAAAATCCAATGAAGAGTTTTTGAAACAAACAATTCTCGAATTTTTATTGCTGCAAAAATGATAAATGCAACAGCCATTGGTTCGAGGTATTTCAGGAAGTTTAGTTTTGGGTTATTCAGGTTAAAAAAGTACACAATAAATGCAAAGCACGACATCAAAATTGTAGCCGGTAAAACCCAAACAGCAAGAGTTAAAAACGCAAGCATTGGTCCTCCAATTTTAAATCCAATAGCAGTGATTGTTTGTGTTGATGTTGGGCCAGGTAACATATTGCATAAGGAATTCAACTCCTTTAATTCGTCTTCAGAAATATAATGTCTTTTTTGAACAAGTTTTTTGTGGATGATTGTTAAATGTAATTGTGGACCACCAAAAGCGGTTAGTGCAATTCCAAGGATATCACGCAAGAATCTAATCTTTCTGAATTTGCTGATATTTTCTTGTGTAGCCTTCATGGTATAATTTCAAATATAAAAAAAGCATCCGCAAAAAGGCTATTTCACGGATGCTTCTATAAAATATTTTTCTTATTTAGTTTTTAAGGATTTTCAGATGTTTAACATCATTTAAACTTATTACACGAATAAAGTAAATTCCTTTTGGTATCAAATCCGTATTTATTGTAAATGAATTTTCTCCATTGTTTAACATTTTTTCTGTTGAATAAACAATGCTTCCTGCAATATCAATCACTTCAATTTTAGCATGTTGATTATGGATGCTCGAAATGTTTAAATTGATGTCGCTGCTAGTAGGATTAGGCGATACATTATTAATGTTAAATGTGTTGCTGATTCCTTTTTTTATCGAAACGATAGTCGAATTTTCATAAGATCCATCAATATCAATTGTTTTCAAACGGTAATATATAATGGTGTTATTTTTAAAAGCATCAATATCTTTAGCTTCGTAATTAATTATTGAAGTTGAATTTCCCGAAGATTTTACTGAAGCAAATTTTTCGAATAATATTCCATCAATACTTTTTTCTATTTCATATCTGTCGGTATTAATTTCACTAAATGATTTCCATTCTATTAAAACATTTTTCTCATTTAAATTAGAAACAGTAAGATTAGCCAATTTAACAGGCAATGGGTTTTGAGAGGTATTGCCACCGATATAAAATGTGTTATTTAAATTTGCTGCAGTAATTGCAGTTCTGTTCGCTTGTGGCAATGAGTTTGTTCCGCCACCATCAGCAGCAGTTCCGGGAGCAATACCGGTTCCTAAAGTTAAACGTAAGTTTGTTGTGTTTGTAACTTCAGATGTTGCAGCTGAGCTTTGAACTCTTATTCCAAAACTACTTCCGGCAAATCCATTTGCAGTGCTAACTGCCCAACTTTTGTTTTGACGAACATTAACTGAAACAGCATTAGTTGCGTTGTCAGAAAATGGAGTAGAAAAAGTTGATGAACTGTTTACATCGTTATGTGAAACTGATATTGTTCCAGCTGCAGAGGGTGTTCCTGAAACCCAAAGACTTCTATCAGCACTAATAGTACCCATTGGAAAACGACCTGCATTAGTACCAATTGTAATAGCCGTAGTTCCAAACCATCTTTTAAAAACGCCTGGACCTATAATGTTTCCAGCAGTATAATTTAATATACCAATATGTGATGAAATATATCCGAGAGTTAGTGTGTCATTCAATAAAAAAATATTTCCTTGAGTCATATTCAAGGTTCCGCCTACGATAATATTTTTATAAAGTTTTAATCCTGCAGAATTGTTAACAGTAAAAGTTGCATTACTACCTATAGAAATATTACCTGAACCACTAATGGAATTTGAAATACCTGAACCACTAAAACGGATTTCTTTTGCTGAGGTTCCTTGACCAATAATAAAATTACCATTATTAATTATTAATCCTCCTAAAATATTAAGAATGCCTGAACTTGTTCCATCGAATCCAATATTTGTTGCATTACTTATTATTAAGGTATCAATTGTGCAGCCTAGTGGAATATCAATTGTGCTTTCATTAAAATCAATTGTATCAATAGTAAATTTATCATAATTGCGGCC
>CAIUEQ010000214.1 GCA_903898215.1 uncultured Bacteroidota bacterium
AGTTTCAAATAATGGTTTTACTTCTATTGCAAATCCATATCCATTTACATATAAAGATTCTGTTAAATTATATTCTTCTCCAGACACAAACAGTAATGTTTTACGAACATTAAAATTTAGAACTCAATTAACAATTATTGAATCTGGAAGAGATCAAAGAAAGATTGAAGAATACAATCTTGTAAATGGCAAAAAGGAACTTAAAATAAAATACCTTGCTTTGGATTGGTATAAAATATCTTATCCATTTTCAGGATATATTAAGGCATCTGATGTTGCGTTACTTTTGTTTAATAATTATGAAAAGAGGACAGATTATTTTATGCCTGCCATTGGTGTTTTTAAATTATTGAAATATGATTTAAGCAAAAATATTTTTATTGATAGTATTGAACTTCCCGATTTTTATGCTGAAAAAATTGACATAATTGATCACAATGGATGGAAAAATGTTGATATGCTATTACATGCTGGATTTGTGGCTCCATATTGTGGTGGTGGTGGTGAAGATATTTTTATCATTGAAGCAAATAATAAATTCACAAAGATTATTTCCTGCAGTTATCAAAATATTGAAGATATAACAGATCAAGATGATTATGAATCTACTGTTTATATTCCGGTTAAATTTGGCAGTGGAAAAATATTATTGGTAAATAAAGGCGATGTTGAACACATTTTTAATAGGTATTCAACAGCGTTAAACATTTACCCTTTCCCCAAGGATTTGACGATTCCAAAACAGGAATTGATTGTAAAAGTTATTAAAGAAGAAAGAGCGATATTAGATAAGAATAAGAAACCGGTTTTTGATAAAGATGGCGATTGCAAAACAAAAATTACTGATAAAACTGAGTTTTACAGATGGAACGGAGTTTCTTTATCCTTGATAAAAACATTAACAAAATACAGAGCAGGAATAAGTAATGTCCTGATAAAAGAATGAATTTATTAGAAAATATAAAACAAGAATTTCAGTCATTTGAACACTCCATTGAAAATGAGAAAGAAACTTCATTTTTAAAAATGAGAAAGGATGCTTTTGATGCATTTCAACATTTAGGATTTCCTACAACAAAAAATGAAGAATGGAAATATACAAGTCTGAAGCCCATTACCGACAAGCATTTTGAAAGGAATCAACAAACTTCTTCTAAAGCAAAATTCTTTCTTTCACAAAACGAGATTTATCATTTACCATTCAATAAATTGGTATTTGTAAATGGATTGTTTGATGATTCACTTTCATCAATTATCGAAAAAGATTCAACAGTTTTTATTACCAATATTTTATCGGCACAAAAAAATCATTCATCCATTTTTGGAAAACATTTTGGCAAATATGCAAAGGTTGAAAATGATGCAATGAATGCTTTGAATACTGCTTTATTAAACGATGGTGCATTTGTTTATGTTCCCGAAAACAAGTTGGTAGAACATCCAATTCTTATTGTTAATATTTCTGATGCAAGTGAAGCAAATACATTGGTTCAGCCACGCAATTTAATTGTGATTGAGAAAAATGCTTCTGTAAAATTGGTTGAAACTTACTTTTCTGCCGGAACAAATGCTACGTTTACAAATGTGGTAACAGAAATTTTTGCAAGCGAAAATTCAAATATCGAGCATTATAAAATTCAAAATCAAACAGAAGAAAGTTACCAGAATAATTATACCCAATTTTTCCAGGAAGCCAATACAAATATCAATCACATTACGCTAACACTTGATGGAACGCTTGTTCGCAACAATCTGCATTTTTACATGAATGGAGAAAATTGCAATAGCTTATTGTATGGTTTGTATGTTACAGCAAATAAAAATCATGTCGATAATCATACAAGAGTTGATCATGCAAAACCAAATTGTTACAGCAACGAATTGTATAAAGGAATTTTAAAGGATAAATCAACAGCAGTTTTTAATGGTAAAATAATGGTTCATCTTGATGCACAAAAAACAAATGCCTATCAGCGCAATCAAAATATTTTGTTAAGTGATGAAGCAACGATAAATACAAAACCTCAGTTGGAGATTTTTGCCGATGATGTAAAATGTACACATGGTGCAACCGTTGGACAATTGAATCAAGAAGCTATGTTTTATTTGCGTTCAAGAGGAATTCCAGAAGATGAAGCACGCAAGTTATTATTAAATGCTTTTGCTGATGAAATTGCTGAACTGATTAAAATTCCTGAATTGATAAAAATTTTAGAATACGAAATTTCAAAGAAATTGTAGCCGCTGATTACACAGATTTTCGCAGATGGATTTTATAATTAAATAATTATGCTGATTTTAGAAGAACCTCAGGAAATATATAAAACGATAAATAATTATCCTTTACAGGATGAGACATATAAAATTATTGGAATTTGCATGGAGGTTCATAAACAACTTGGGAAAGGGTTTTTGGAAATTGTTTATAAAGATGCCATTCAATATGAATTGACAAAAGAGAATATTTCATTTTCTCGTGAGAAAAAATTCGTAATTGAATATAAAGATATTGTTTTACCACACTTTTATGTTGCAGATTTTGTAGCTTTCGATGCTGTAATTTTAGAAATAAAAGCACAAGAAGGAGTTGCAGAAGAACATTATAAGCAAGTCATAAATTATTTGGCAGCATCAAAACTTAAATTAGGCTTAATTGTAAATTTTGGTGAAGATTCACTTAAATTTAAAAGAGTAATTTTAACAAAATAAATCAGCGTTAATCAGCGAAATCAGTGGCTAAATTAAATATAGAATCTATCAGAAAGCAGTTTCCTGTTTTACACCAAAATGTAAACGGAAAACCATTGATCTATTTTGATAATGCCGCAACAACACAAAAACCATTATCGGTTATTAACGCAATAAGAGATTTCTACGAACATGATAATTCCAATATTCATCGTGGAGTGCATACTTTGGCAGAACGAGCCACAACAGCGTTTGAAGCCACACGTAAAACAGTTCAACAATTTATCAATTCAAAAGAATCCGAAGAAATTATTTTTACTAAAGGAACAACCGATAGTATAAACCTGGTTGCACAAACTTTTGGAAAAGCGAATTTGAAATCAGGAGATGAAGTTATCATAAGTGCAATGGAACATCATAGCAATATTGTTCCGTGGCAAATGATTTGCGAAGAAAAAGGTGCAATCTTAAAAGTGATTCCAATAAATGATGCAGGTGAGTTGTTAATGGATGATCCGATAGCTATCGGATTCGAAAAATTACTTTCTCCCAAAACAAAAATAGTGTCGGTTGTTTATGTGTCGAATGCTTTGGGAACTATCAATCCAATTAAAAATATTATTGAAAAAGCGCATGCTGTTGGAGCGAAAGTTTTGATAGATGGAGCGCAAGCCGTTTCGCATTTAGATATTGATGTTCAAGAATTAGATTGTGATTTTTTAGTATTCTCAGCACATAAATTATACGGACCTACAGGAGTTGGGATTCTTTATGGAAAGCTTGAATTGCTTGAATCTATGCCTCCATATCAAGGAGGAGGAGAAATGATCAAGGAAGTAACATTTGAGAAAACAACTTACAATGATATTCCTTATAAATTTGAGGCAGGCACTCCAAATATTGCTGATGTTATTGCATTTAAATATGCAATTGATTTTGTGAATGAAATTGGTAAAGAAGAAATACGTAATTATGAAAATGAGTTATTAAGTTATTGCGTTAATAGGTTATTGGAACTAAATAACTCAATAACAAATAACCCAATAACTTTTATTGGAACTTCAAAAAATAAAATTTCTGTTCTGTCATTTACCATAAACGGAATGCACCATTTTGATGTAGGAATGATGCTGGATGCAAAAGGAATTGCAGTGCGCACTGGTCATCATTGCACACAACCTTTGATGAAGTTTTTTGGAATTGATGGAACCATTCGTGCTTCGTTTGCGGTGTATAATACCAAACAAGAAATTGATGTGTTTGTGGAAGCGATTGAACGATTAGTTAAATTTATTAAATAATAATTGTAGAGACGTTGCATGCAACGTCTCTACGAATAAAAATGAAAACAACAACAGACATACAAAACGAGATCATCGAAAATTTTTCATTGTTTGAAGACGATATGGAAAGTCGTTTGTTTTATTTGATGGACTTGGGTAAAAAATTGCCTGTCATGCCCGATGAACATAAAACCGAAGATTATATTGTGAAAGGTTGTCAGAGTAAAGTTTGGTTGTATCCTGAAATTGTCGATGGAAAAGTTATTTTTGAAGCCGACAGCAATACTGAAATTACAAAAGGGTTAGTTTATTTGTTGGTTCAATTATGGAACAACAGAACTCCCGATGAAATATTAAATACAGATTTGTATTTCATTGATAAAATTGGAATGAGCAGAATGATTGGTTCGCAACGCAGCAATGGTTTTGCAAGCATGATCAAACAAATGAAAATGTATGCTGTTGTATATAAAGAAAAAGTAAAAAGCCTTTAGCTGTTAGCCTCTAGCAAATAGAAGCCAATAGCCAAAAGCCAATAGCCAAAAGCTAAATAATGGAAGAACAAAAAGAAAATACAGAAATAAAAAATCCGGCATTAACACCGATAAGAACATTTGTTGATGTACAGAATGAGGCTATAAATGTAATTCAAACGGTTTACGACCCTGAAATTCCTGTGAATATTTATGAACTCGGATTGATATACGAAGTAAATGTTTCTGTTGATCTGAACATTGAAATTATCATGTCGTTAACATCTCCCTTTTGCCCAGCGGCCCAAAGTATGCCTGCTGAAATAAAAGAAAAACTTTCTCAAATTACAGGTGTAAAAGAAGTGGAAGTAAAAGTTGTCTTTGATCCGCCATGGACACAAGACCTGATGAGCGAATCTGCAAAATTGCAGTTAGGTTTTATGTAAGCAGTTCATCATTTCTAATTTATTTTTTGTCTATAATTTTTAAAATTAGAAAGAACTTATAAACGTTTTTCTCATAAACTTTTTTGTATTAGTAATTGCCTCTTAGCATTTTCGCAATGATGGTTAAGAAGTCGACTAAAAGTAATTTCAAAAAATATATTTACATCACGCTAGCAATAGCAAGTTTGTTTATTGCTTCGGCTGCATGGAAAATTTATGAAGATGTGTTAAGTCCGAATGTAAATCTAACTGCAGGAGAAACTGCTTATCTTTATGTTCATACCAATCAAGATTTTGAAACACTCACAAAAGATATTGAGGGAAAAAAAGTGCTGCGAAATTTAGATGCACTTATACGACTTATAAAATTGCTTGGATATGAAAGTCGAATAAAGCCCGGAAAATATAAGCTTACCAGTGATATGGGAAATTTACAAATCATAAAAATGATTGTAGCCGGAAAGCAAGAACCTTTTGATATCAATTTTAAATATGCTGAACGGAAGCAGGATCTTGCTGCTTTTTGGGGAAGTCAATTGGAAGCTGATAGTAACGATATTTTAAATATGTTAAATGATTCATCATTCACTTCAAAATTTGAACTAACACCCGATAATATCATCACTGTTTTTATTCCAAATAAATATAATTTTTACTGGAACACATCAGCTTTTAAACTCATTAATAGAATGCTTGATGAGTATGATCATTTTTGGGATTCAACAAGAGTTAACAAAGCAAATAAACTTGGATTAACAAAACCACAGGTGAGTATTTTTGCATCAATCGTTCAAAAAGAAACTCATAATATTGATGAGATGCCAATTGTTGCAGGAGTGTATTATAACCGATTCAAAAAAGGACTTTTGTTTCAAGCCGATCCAACTATAATTTATGCGATGAATGATAAAACAATTAGGCGTGTTGCAGGAAAAATGCTTGATGTAGAATCACCGTATAATACATACAAGTATAAAGGTTTACCTCCCGGTCCAATATGTGTTCCATCTGTTCAAGCCATTGATGCAGTGCTTAATTTGAAATTGCATAAATATGTTTATTTCTGCGCAAAAGAAGATTTTTCAGGCTATCATAATTTTGCAGAAACCTTTGCACAACATCAAATTAATGCTCAAAAATTTCAACGTGAATTAAACAAAAGAGGGATCAGATAATTTTAGATTTAAAGTTACGATTTAAGAAAAAAAATTGACAAAAAATATCTCGTCAGAATTATTAAAGAACAAAGAATTTAAATTTTTTGTAGGTGCAAGAATGTGCTTAACAATTGCACTTCAAATTCAAGCTGTTATTGTTGGATGGGAAATATTTAAAATAACTAAAGATCCTTTATCATTAGGATTGATTGGACTTGCAGAGGCTATTCCGGCAATATCGATAGCCTTATATGCCGGACATATAGCAGATGTTTCAAGTAAACGCAATATTATCAAATGGAGCATTATTACGATGCTTTTTTGTTCTTTTGGTTTATTGATTGCTACTTCCGATGAAATGCATTTTTCATTTCCTGATCATATCATTTTAACTACCATGTATGTGCTGATTTTTTTAAGTGGATTGGCAAGAGGATTTTATGCGCCTACAGGATTTTCTTTTTTATCACAACTTGTAGATAGAAGTTTGCTTACAAAAGCTTCAACGTGGAATAGTTCAGCCTGGCAAATAGCTGCTATTATTGGTCCTGCATTAGGTGGTTTATTATATGCAACAATAGGAATTACCAATACTTTTTTGTTTGTTTTAGCATTTACAATCATCTCATTAATTGCAATACTTAGAATAAAATCGAAACCAATAATTCCGCAAAATGCAAACGAAACTATTGCTGAAAGATTAATGGAGGGTGTGAAATTTGTTTTTAAGAATAAGGTAATTTTAAATGCACTATCCTTAGATTTATTTTCTGTTTTATTTGGTGGTGCAGTTGCATTACTTCCCGTTTTTGCTGATGAGATATTAAATGTTGGTGCCGAAGGACTTGGTTTATTAAGAGCCGCTCCATCTTTAGGAGCAAGTTTAACGATGGTATGGATCTCAATGCAAAAGCATCCCAAACGACCCGGTATATTATTGCTGTATTGCGTTGCCGGATTTGGTTTATCTATTATCGGATTTGGCTTGTCAACGAATTTATATTTGTCGCTTTTTATGTTGTTTTTAAGTGGGGCATTTGATAGCGTGAGTGTAGTGATACGTGGAAATATTTTACAACTTCAAACTCCCGATCACATGCGAGGAAGAGTTTCTGCTGTGAACACAATTTTTATAGGTTCATCAAATGAAATTGGTGCATTCGAATCAGGTGTGGCAGCAAAGTTTTTGAATACGGTTCCTTCTGTAATTTTTGGTGGCAGCATGACTTTATTGATTGTTGCTTATACATCACTCAAAGCAAAAGCGCTGAAGAAATTTAAATATTGATTTTATTCCATTTTAAAATCCTTCAATAAACCTGATTGTTTTTCCCAAATACCATTTTTGAAAATAAGGAAATCATACGAACCATCAGGAAGATATGTTTCAGGATGTCCGTAATCCTGAACGCGTGTTGGAGAAACATTTTCGTATACCAGAATTTTTTTCTTAGCCTCATATCTTAAAAGCATTGTAGCC
>CAIUEQ010000215.1 GCA_903898215.1 uncultured Bacteroidota bacterium
CTTTAAATTGTGTTTTTGCGATTTGCCTTAATCCGCGTTGGTAAAGAGGTTCGAGCACCGTGTTAAGTCGTAGTATCGTTGCTTCTTTATACGTTGAATCATATACAGCTATTTGTCCAAATTGATGTTCGGCAGCATCAAATTTTTTATCTTTAAATAACCTCAAAGCGTTATCATATAAACCTAATACATATTCATCTCTTACATCCGAATAAACTTCATTATACTCTGATGGCCATTCAAGTTTTACTCCAACATTTTCAGCAGCTTTGAAATATTTCTCCGCATTTTTGTATTGCTTAACGGCTTCCTCAATTTTATTTTCAAGAACATATTTGCTGAATAAAGTAAACTTATCATTTAAAACTGGTTGCGCTGATTTTTTCAAAGCTTCAAGCGCCTCTTTATTTCCAGGTTTTTTAAGTAATGCGTTAAAATAGTAATCTGTGGCATCTTCATGATTTCCCTGTGCTTCCAGGGCATCACCGGTTTTTAATAATTGTTTTGCAGGATTGCATCCAATAATAAAATAAACAAAAAGTAAAAAGTAGAAATATTTCTTCATTACATTCTTTCAGGAACTCTGATACCTAATAACCCAAAAGCAGATTTAATATTGTTAGCAGTAAACATACACAACATCACTCGAAGATTACGTTGGTTAATATTCTCTTCTTTTAAAATAGACAGTTCGTGATAAAAGTGATTGAATGATTTTGCAAGATCAAACACATAATTCGCAATCACACCAGGACTCATCTCTTTACCAGCATTTGCAATTACTGCAGGGTAAGCATGTAAGATTTCAATAACCTCTTTTTCGAGTATATGTAATTCAATATTTTTCATGTCGATCGACAATGTTTCTTCATCAACATTTCTCAAAATAGATTTGATACGTGCATGTGTATATTGAATAAATGGTCCGGTGTTTCCCTGGAAATCAATCGACTCTTCGGGATTGAACATCATTTTTCTTTTTGGTTCAACTTTCAATAAAAAATATTTCAACGCTCCAAGCCCGATGGTTTCATACAAATTTTGTAATTCATTTTCATCAAGTCCTTCGGTTTTGCCAAGAGCAATTGTAGTTTCTTTAGCTGTGTTGATCATTTCATCCATGAGGTCGTCAGCGTCAACAACAGTTCCTTCGCGGCTTTTCATCTTACCCTGTGGTAATTCAACCATACCATAACTCAAATGATAAATTCCATCAGCATAACTTTTACCTAATTTTTTACAGATGAGTTGCAAAACTTTAAAGTGATAATCCTGTTCGTTTCCAACAACATAAATAGAACGCTCGCAACCAAAATCTTTGTATTTTAATTCGGCTGTTCCAATATCCTGAGTGATATAAACTGAAGTGCCATCGCCACGCAATAATAATTTTTGATCAAGCCCATCATCAGTTAAATCGATCCAAACTGAGCCATCATCTTTTTTGAAAAACACATTCTTACTTAAGCCTTCCTGAACAATTTCTTTTCCTAAAATATACGTATTGCTTTCGTAATAATATTTATCAAACTCAACTCCGAGTTTTTTATAAGTAATATCAAATCCTGCATAAACCCAATCATTCATCATCTTCCAGATGCGCACAGTTTCCTCATCTCCTGCTTCCCATTTTTGTAAAAGTTGTTGCGCTTCGATAATTGATGGAGCTTTTTTCTCTGCTTCTTCTTTTGATAAACCTTGAGATTCTAATTCCGAAATTTCTTTTTTATATAACTTATCAAACTCTACATAATATTTTCCAACAAGATGATCGCCTTTTAAACCGGATGATTGAGGTGTTTCACCATTTCCCAATTTTATCCATGCCAACATACTTTTGCAAATATGAATTCCGCGGTCGTTCACCAAATTACACATGGTAACCTGATGTCCGTTGGCTTTTAAAATATTTGAGACAGCAAAGCCTAATAAATTATTTCGGATATGACCAAGGTGTAAAGGTTTATTGGTATTTGGTGAAGAATATTCCACCATTATTTTTTGATTGGTTTGATTTTTTGCGAACCCGAATTTTTGATCTGAATAATTTTGTTGAAGAAATTTAAACCAGAAATTATTATTCAAACTAAAATTTAAAAATCCCTTGATCACATTAAATGACGCCACTTCCGAGACATGTTGTTTTACAAAGTTTCCTATTTCGTTGGCGGTTTGCTCAGGATTTTTTTTGCTTTGTTTGAGGTAAGAGAACACCACGAAAGTAAAATCACCTTCATAATCGTTGCTGGTTTTTTCAAGCGCAATTTTTTCAATATCAACTTCAGCGTTGAAACAATTTTGAAATGCTAACGATATACTTTGTTTTAATTTTTGTTCGATCATGTTAATTTCCTCAGATGGGCTGAGGTGCAAAGAAAAGCTTTTCTATTTAAACGGAGAATCTTTCTCTTTGCTCACAACATTGTAAACCATTTTATCCAGAAATCTTGGAAAGAATTTATTAAGAAACTTAGTGAGTTTTCCTTGTGAGGTGAGCACCACTTCGGCTTTTCGTTTTTCAATCATTTTGAGAATTTCTTCTGCAACTTTTTCTGCCGGCATTAATTTAGATTCATCCAAAGGAGTTTCAGTTTGCGCTTTTCCATCTTTGTTTAATGCTGTATTGCGAATATTTGAAGCAGTATATCCCGGACAAATCACACCAACATGCAAATCTGTTTTGATATTTTCAATTCGCAATGAATCCATGAAACCATTCATTGCAAACTTCGAAGCCGAATAACCTGTACGTCCGGGTAATCCTTTTATTCCTGCAACCGAACTCACCCCAATCACACTTCCTTTTTCTTTCAATAAATAAGGCATAGCATATTTTGTGCAATACACCGTTCCCCAAAAATTAATATCCATTACTTGCTTTAAAACTGAAAGATCTAAATCAGCAAAAAGTGCACGCATACTAATTCCAGCGTTATTGATAAGAATGTTAATGGTGTTGAATTGTTGAATGGCTGAATCGATTAATTTCTTACAATCTTCTTCAATGCTTACATCACATTTTACAACTAGCACTTCAGCGCCAAACTCTGAGCACCTTTTTTTAACAGCTTCAAGTTTTTCAATATTTCGTGCTGCTAAAACAATTTTGCATTGAAGTTTAGCAAAAGCATAAGCGGTAGCCTCACCAATTCCTGATGAAGCACCGGTGATGATGACTACACGATTGTTTAGGTTTGATTGTTTGATTGTTTGGTTGTTTAAGTAATTGTTGTTAGGGTGTTCAATTGTTCGGTTGTTTGATTGTTCAGTAGTTAGTTGGTGCGTGATTTAAATTTGAATCCTTTATGTTCAGATTGGTTGAGATAAGAAATTAGATTCTTTAATTTATTAATTACAAATTCATTTTTCTGAAAATAATATTCAAAACGTTCTTTGTTAAAATATCTTTTATCAAACGCCCTATAAATTTGCGATTTCACTTCATTCGCAGAACCCATTGAATAAGTCAGAAAATTTGTGAACTCTTTATTTCCACCTCTTCCAAATCCTTCTGCAATATTATCAACTGTTGAACCACTTGATCTGTTAATTTGATTGATATGATCAAAGTCTTTTAAAAAAGTTCCTTTTTGGGTTTCTTCAAAAATTTCCTTTGCTAACTCGCGAGCCAATTTCCAAACTTCAATATCTTCAAGCGTTTTAAATGTTGGCATATTTACTTTTCAAAAAATCAAACAACTAAACGATCAAACTTTTTTCAAACAACTGAACAATCAAACCATTACTTTTTTCAAACAATTGAACTAGTTCTTCTTCCAAATAATTGGAGTCCCAACAGGAGTTTCTTCAGGGAAATCAACTTCAACACCATCAAGTGCACTTTCGATGGCATCTTCCAAATATACATTTGAAACCATTGCTTCGTTTTCCCAACAATCATCAATCGCTCCTTTATAAACTAATTCACGTTTTGAATTGAAAAGAAAAACTTCGGGATTAACTGTAGCTCCAAATAGTTTTGCAACCGATTGGTCCTCATCTTTCAAATACATAAAATGAAGCTTTTCTAACTTAAAATGATAAGCTGCAAGTTTCATCATAGCCATCGAATCTTCCGGTGATTGAGAATCGTCATTTGAATTAATTCCAATGATTCCAAAATTATCATCTTCATATCTTTCAAAAAGCTTTACAAGTCTTTCGCTGTATGCTTTTGATTGAATAGAACTATTACAAGTAAAAATTACAGCAATAGCATATTTCTCTGCATATTCATAGTTTGAATGTTTCTGGTCGTCAAAACCAATTAAATTAAATTCAGGTAATTTGTCCCCTATTTGCATATCATTATCAATTAATTTTCTGTTATTGAAGTGCGCAAAATAAACGTTTTATTTGCGTAATTAAAACCTGAAATAACTCAAGTTTTAAGTAGTCATCAATTATAAAATGAAGATAGTAGAGGTAAGCAATCGTGCACGTGCAAGTAAGTTTATTAAAGTGCATCATATCATTTATAAAGATGATAAAAGATGGGTTTGTCCACTCGATAATGATATTAAGGACGTTTTTGACAAAGAAGAAAATTTATTTTTTAAAGATGGTGATGCAAAACGTTGGCTACTATATGACGACAATAAAAAGCTGATAGGAAGGGTTGCTGCATTTTATAACAGGAAATATTTTCTTCATACCGGAAAAAAAATCGGAGGCATGGGCTTTTTTGAATGCATTAACAATCAGCAAGCAGCTAATTTATTATTTGATACTTGTAAAAAATGGTTGTTAAAAAACGATGTGGAAGGAATGGATGGTCCGATAAATTTTGGCGAGAAAGACAAATTTTGGGGATTAATGGTTAGCGGTTTTACAAATCCATCGTATCAGGAAAATTATAATTTCCCCTATTATAAAGACTTGTTTGAGAATTATGGTTTTGTGAAAACTGTTGAGCAATCAACTTCAGAAATAACTTTAGAAACGTTTAATCGAGAACGTTTTAACCGAATTGCACAACGTGTTCTCAATAATCCAATATACAAATTTGAACACTACAGAGAAAAAGATATTGAAAAATTTGCCTGTGACTTTTTAGCAATATACAATCAAGCTTGGTCGCACCGAACAGATTTTACTCCTATGACAATTGAACGTGTGCATTTGGTTTTAAAATCTTTGAAGCCCATTTTGGTGGAGGATTTTATTTGGTTTGCCTATGCCAATGATGAGCCTGCCGGTTTTTATATCAATGTGATTGATGTGAACCAAATATTTAAACACTTGAGAGGGAAAATGGATTTGTTTGCCAAATTAAAATTCTTGTGGTATAAAAAATTTGGTCGGATAGATAGAGCTAGGGGAATTGTTTTTGGTGTTATTCCAAAATATCAAAACCTTGGTTTAGAAACCGGAATGATCATGAAGTTTTATGATTCGATGATGAGGTATCCAAACTTGCGCTCATCAGAACTTGCCTGGATTGGCGATTTTAATCCTAAAATGCATTCCTTGTTTGATGCACTAGGAGCTAAAACTACAAAGGTTCATTTTACCTACCAAAAAGTTTTTTAGTGTTTGATTATCTTGCTTGAAATTTATTATCGCGTGAAAAAAATAATTACTCTTATTCTGATTTTTGTTTCAATAAATTCATACTCACAAACTATTCCGAATGGGTCCTTTGAAAATACGGATTCTTTGGGCAAACTTACTAATTGGAAAATTAAAAGTGGCGATATCAAAAGGGTAAATTCAACTATTTTTTTTGGAATTCCTTTTACTGCAAATGATCAGTTTTTTTATTTGTCAGTTCAAAACGATTCACTCTCAACTCCTGTTAAAATTGGGCAGATCAGCAATTCGTTTTCATTAAACAGTGCTCCTCCAACATTAGTATTTTCTTCGTTTTATGCCCCAACATATTCTTATCAGAAATTTGGTGTTGATGTGCTTTTTACAAAATGGAGAAACAATATGCGTGATACAATATTATTTATCACTAACTCAATTTCCCCTTCACTCGATTCAACAAATATGCTTTTAGTAAAATGGAAAGAAAACAGAATTGATTTGAGAGCAGGTTATCGTGATACCGTTATCCCTGATTCAGCATCTATCATTATTCAAAGTGATGTTGTTGCTACATTTTCAAATACTACACTTTTATTGTTAGATAATTTTCAATTTAGTAATTGGAAAGTTAGTATTAACCAATTAAGGAATCAACAGGAGTTTACTGTTTTTCCAAATCCGGCAAACGAATCCGTAAATATTAAATTTGACCTCAATGAGGGTGATGTATACAATATAAAAATTTATGATATTTCAGGGCGTATGGTAAAAGAAGTGAGAAACATGAGTTTTACTAATAATCAAAATGAATATCAAATGAGCACAGTTGATATCCCTTCAGGGTTATATTTTATTGAGCTTGAAGGTAATCAGTTTTTAATGCATAAGAAATTCATGATCTCACATTAATAAAAAATTATCTCACAAAGGTCACAAAGGAATTCACAAAATACTCAAAGAGAATTGCTATGGTAATAGAAAATGAAATTTCATATAAAATAATTGGTGCCGCCATAAACTTGCATAAAAAAGTTGGTGCTTGTCTGCTTGAATCTGCATATGAATCTGCTCTAGCTTATGATTTAAAAGAAATTGGTTTGGATGTTAAAACCCAAGTGCCATTGCCATTTGTTTATAAAGAAATAAAGCTTGAAGTTGGCTATAGAATTGATTTACTTATTGAGAATAAAGTAATAGTTGAATTAAAATCTATCGAACAGCTAGCTCCAGTTCATCATGCACAAACACTCACATATTTAAAACTCTCAGGATTAAAATTAGCTCTATTAATTAATTTCAATTGTGTAATATTGAAGCAAAATATTCACCGTTATATTAATTAAACTTTGTGCGCTTTGTGAATGAATTTTGAGCACTTTGTGTGAACTAAAAATGATATAAATATTCAATGGATAAACGTAAATTATTATCAGATCTAAGAGATCAATCGAAATTAGGCGGAGGAGTTGACAGAATAGAATCTCAACATAAAAAAGGAAAACTTACTGCTCGAGAGCGAATACATTTTTTATTAGATGAAGGAAGTTTTGAAGAGATAGGAGCATTTGTGATGCACCGCTCAAAAGACTTTGGAATGGAAGATCAAAAATTTTTGGGAGATGGTGTAGTTACTGGATACGGAACAATAAGCGGAAGGTTAGTATATGTTTTCTCTCAAGATTTTACAGTTTTCGGAGGATCGCTTTCTGAAACTTATGCTGAAAAGATTTGCAAAGTGATGGATCTTGCCATGAAAAATGGCGCACCATTGATAGGGCTAAATGACTCTGGTGGTGCTCGTATACAAGAAGGAGTTGTTTCGCTTGGAGGTTATGCAGATATTTTTTATCGCAACACTTTGGCAAGCGGTGTGATTCCGCAAATTTCTGCAATACTTGGTCCTTGTGCAGGTGGCGCAGTTTATA
>CAIUEQ010000216.1 GCA_903898215.1 uncultured Bacteroidota bacterium
ATATCTATAAATTTATGATTGAAGGTTTTAGAAAATGAAATTATTATATGTTATTTATTAAACAAAATATTTACCCAATTATATTCGCTTTTTTAATTGTTTCTTACTTGCTTTTTTCGGTAACGATATACCTGTATGGTTCGGGAAATTACCAAATGAAAACAAATGAAAAAGCTTTAGCGGGACAGCAAATATGGCAACAAAAAAACTGCCAGGCTTGTCATCAAATATATGGGCTGGGAGGTTACATGGGCCCCGATCTTACAAATGCAACATCTGAAAAAGGCAAAGGAGAAGAGTATATGAAAATGGTTCTTCAAACAGGAACTTTACGTATGCCAAGATTTAATTTATCAAATGAACAAATTGATGAGGTTATCGCCTTTTTAAAACACGTCAACAATTCTGGCAACTCGATAGTAAGCCCTGAACAAATTGACATTTTTGGAAACTATACTTTAGCAGAAAACAAGCATGAATAATATTTCGTTTAGAATGCTTCGTTTTGCATTAATCTTACTTATTACCGCCCTAAGTATCGGGGTTGTTGCTGCATTTATCTTTTTTGATATTGGAACCTTTAATCAATATTTACCTTTTTACAAGCTCCGTCCGATGCATGTTAGTGCATCTGTTTTTTGGATATTTACTGCCGCTCAAGGAGGCTTGTATGTTTACTCAAATGAGTATTTTAAACCCGAAAAAAACAATCCGTTTTTGCTTAATATTTCATCTGCAATATGGATGGCTACCACAATATTAATATTGTTAAGTTTTGTCTTAGGAAATTTTGGCGGCCGTGAATACTGGGAGTTTCCACCAATTTTTGCAATACCGCTCTTACTAAGTTGGCTGCTTTTAGCAATACATTTTTTTAAAATGTTATTTAAAAAGGGCGGGAAGTTTCCTGTCTTTATTTGGATGTGGAGTACAGGTCTTATCTTTTTTTTACTCACTTATACAGAAGCAAACCTTTGGCTATTTCCATGGTTCAGAGAAAACATTATTAGAGATATTACTGTGCAATGGAAAGCTAATGGGGCAATAGTTGGGTCGTGGAATCAAATAATTTATGGTACCGCTTTTTATTTAATGACAAAAATTAGCGGAGATGAAGATGTTGCTTTTAAATGGCAAAGTTTTTTCTTTTATTTTTTAGGGTTAACCAATTTGATTTTTAACTGGGGTCATCACACATATAACCTTCCCGCAGCAAATTGGATTAGAAATGTTTCCTATATAATCAGCATGACTGAATGGGTTTTTTTGATCAACATCATGCAGTCATTTAAATCAAAATTATCTGAGTCAAAAAAATTCGCTAACATCATTCCTTATCGCTTTTTATTGGCTTCTGAAATTTGGGTTTTTTTGAATTTAATACTCGCCATTTTAATGTCGATTCCTGCAATAAATATTTATACCCACGGAACCCATATTACTGTTGCGCATGCCATGGGTACAACAATTGGTATTAATACAATGATTTTGTTTGCCTCCATTTTTTATATCTTTTCAAACAAAGACCAATCTCTTATTCAAAAAAACAAATCAAACATTAATCTTGCTATTTGGATAAGCAATATTTCATTGCTGATATTTTGGGTTGCTCTGATAATTGCCGGAATAATAAAAGGCTATTATACGGTTTCACAAAATGTTGCTTTTGAAACTACGATGCAACATGTTCGTCCGTTCCTTTGGATATTCGCTATCTCCGGTGTTTTTATTGCTGCAACTTTAACGTATTTATCAGTAATATTACTCAAAACAAAAACACGTTAATCTTCCCCTTTTTTTTATTTTTCTTTAAATGAAAAATATCATAAATATTTCTTGTTTGTGTTCGAAAAAACCTTTGTAATCTTGCAAAATAATTACGCCTATCCTTATGATAAATTATTCGAAAAAAGTAATCCAATTTGTTTCAGCTGAAGAAGCTGTTTTATTAATAAAATCAAACGACAGGGTATTTATGCAAGGCAGTGCTGCAACCCCAATAACTCTGTTAAACAAACTGCTGTGCAGATATAAAGAGTTACAAAATGTAGAGTTGGTTGGCATCAGTACATACGGCAATATTGAGTTCGGCAAGCCCGAATATAAAGGTAGTTTTTACATCAACTCATTATTTGTTTCTGATAATACACGTTTTGCTATAAATAATTCTCAGGGTGAATATGTTCCCGTTTTTATGAGTGAAATTTCTCGTCTTTTTAAAGAAAACTATTTGCCAATTGATGTTGCAATTATTCATGTTTCTCCTCCTGATTCTCATGGGTTCTGTTCACTTGGGACTTCTGTGGATATAGCCAGAGCGGCAACCGAAGTTGCAAAAAAAGTTATTGCTCAAGTTAATCCAAATATGCCAAGAGTTCATGGGTCGGGCTTCATACATATCAGCAATATTGATGCAATGGTTTGGGTTGAAGACCCCTTACCCGAAGTTGATTATTCAAAATCAAGCAATCCTGTTGCCGAACAAATTGGAAAGCGTGTTGCCGAATTAATTGAAGACGGAGCTACGCTTCAGCTCGGAATTGGGACTATTCCCGACCTGGTTTTAAAAAATTTAACCGGACATAAAAACCTAGGCATACATTCAGAAATGTTTTCCGATGGAGTGATTCCTTTAGTTGAAAGTGGGGTGATCAACAATAGCATGAAAAAGCTACATCACGGAAAACTGATAACAGGATTTTTGGTAGGCACAAGAAAGTTGTATGATTTTGTAAACGACAATCCAATGGTAAACGCCTTGGATATTTCGTATGTAAATGATGTAAGTATTATCCGACAAAACCCAAAAGCAACATCTATCAATAGTGCAATTGAGATTGATTTAACTGGACAAGTTTGTGCCGACTCAATTGGAACATACCAGTATTCAGGAATTGGTGGTCAAATGGATTTTATCCGCGGTGCTGCATTATCGGAAAGAGGAAAACCGATTATAGCATTGCCATCAAGTACGAAAAATGGAGAGCCTCGTATTGTTGCAAATTTAAAACCCGGAGCTGGTGTCGTTACTACTCGCGGACATATTCATTGGGTTGTTACAGAGTATGGTGCGGTAAATCTCTTTGGAAGAAATATCGAGCAACGCGCTTTCGAATTAATTAAACTTGCACACCCTGATCACAGAGAAGAACTTGAAAAAGCCTATCATCAACGTTTCAAAAGATAAAGGTTACCCTACGCCTTATGTTTAAAGATAAACTGACATAGGTCATTGTTTATTTGCTGTTTTTTAACAACTTTCGTTGATTCTAATATCATAGATTTATGAAAGGTATCTATTATTTTTTGTTTGTTGTTTCTATTCTAGCTTCCTGCAGAAAAGATACGACAGAGTCGCCACTGCCTGTTGTTACTAGCGGAAATCTGAATATTACAATGGCTTATCGTTTTGACTCTTCAATGCTTCAAACCGATACTATCAAGTATAAAAATGCTGCAGGATATAAAATGAGCATTACTCGTTTGCAATATTATTTGTCGAATTTTAAGTTTCTGAATTCTGATGGAAGCACTTATTCTATTAATCAAGTTTGTTATTTAGATGCAAAGGATCCAAACTTTTCGAACATCAAATTTACTGATGTTCCATTAGGAAACTATAAAGGCTTAAGTTTTACAATTGGGCTAGATACTTCTATTAATAAAACATATTATTTACCCGCAACAGTCGAAAACAATAATATGGAATGGCCTCCTGCTATGGGTGGTGGGTATCATTTTATGAAGCTAGAAGGCTATTTTGTTGACACTTCCGGAACATGGGGATACAATATGCATCTTGGAAACAATGGCACAGCCGTGGCGGTTTCTCTTGCAAACAAACCTTTTTCAATTACCCAAACCCCATCAAATATTCAACTTAAAATGAACATAAGCGAATGGTTTAAAAACCCTTCCGTTTATGATTTTAATATTGATGGCGTTTTTAGCATGGGTAATATGGCCGCAATGCTAAAACTAAAAAATAATGGCAGTGATGTTTTTAATGACTAATATTTAAATTAATACCAAAATGAGAAACCGCTATTTCGTTGTTATGCTTTTTGCTTTTTTTGTAGCATGCAGAAATGATGTATCAACATCCATAACACCTACACCTTCTGACGGGTCTAGCCTTACCCCATATACCCTAAATATTCCACCGCGTTTTCCAAAACCATATTTACCCGACTACAACCCCTTAACTGTTGAAGGAATTACTCTTGGAAGGCGTTTGTTTTACGATAGTATTCTTTCTTCAAATGGTCGCTCTTGCTCTTATTGTCACCATCAAAATCTAGGTTTTATGGTTAAAAATTCAGACATAGGGCTCGCTCCTGGGTTGTATCCAAATATTCCTGCTTTAATAAATGAAGCATGGAACCCTTATTACGGATGGGATGGTGTATTTCCAGATGCCGATCACGTTGCAATAGGAGACTTTGGGCCAATGTTTTTCAATTCAAATATTGTAAATGTAATAGCAAAGCTTAAGGCTGATCCAACTTATCCTGCCATGTTCAAAAAAGTTTTTCCGGGACAAGATGTTTTTGTTGATGGTGTGCTTCAGGAAAGAGTTGCCTTTGCGTTAGCACAATTTGTCAGAACAATTGTAAGCAGTAATTCAAAATTCGATAAATACATGATGGGGTTCACACAGTTAACCCCTGAAGAAGCTGATGGATATGATCTTTTTATGACAGAAAAAGGTGATTGTTTTCACTGCCATGGTTCAATGTTGTTTACTGATAATGGGTTTCATAATACTGGCCTTGATTCGGTTTTTGATGGGTTTAATCGTGGTCGTTTTAATGTAACCGGTGAAGCAAAAGACATGGGTTTGTTCAGAACCCCTACATTACGCAACTGTGCACTCACAGCGCCTTATATGCATGATGGAAGATATCAAACTTTAGACGAAGTAATAGAACATTATAATTCAGGAGTTCATAAAACGGCTACGATTGATCCAATCATGACATTGCCTGGAAAAGAAATGGGATTATTGCTAAGCAATACACAAAAGCAGCATTTAAAAGCGTTTTTGTTGACATTAACTGATACTACAATCCTTAGCAATCCACAATATAGCAGACCATAATAAATTCATACAGAGGAAATGCCATTAAATTCATTATTTATAGAAAAATATTCCGCTATGACAGGCGGAATAAGTGAAGCTACTATTTCAAGATTGAAGCCTTTATTGGAAGAGATTCGTGAGTTAAAGAAAAAACATCATGCTGTAATTTTATCTCATTATTACATGACTCCCGAATTGCAAGTTGATACAAAAAATGGTGGCGTTGCTGATTTTGTTGGCGACTCCTTGGGTTTAAGTGTTGCTGGAAAAGATACTAAAGCCGATTACATTATTTTTTGCGGAGTAAAATTTATGGCCGAAACTGCCTTTATTCTCAGCCCTGAGAAAAAGGTATTATTACCCGATCATCAAGCCGGATGCTCATTAGCAGAAAGCATTACTGGAAAAGATGTGATAGCTCTTAAGGAAAAACACCCTGGAGTTCCTGTTATCGCCTATATAAACACATACGCTGAAACTAAAGCAGAGTGTGATGTTTGCTGCACTTCACGTAATGCAGTAAAAATTGCAAAATCCTTTGAAAGTAAAGAATTAATATTTATTCCAGATAAATTTATGGGGCAAAATCTTGCTTCTAAGTTTAAAACAGAAACAGATAAAACACTCATTCTTTGGAACGGATCCTGCGAGGTTCATGAACAATTTAGGGAAAATATAGAGAGCATGACCATGGCAAATCCCGAAGCTGAATTATTGCTTCATTGGGAAGTGCCACAAGAAACTGTTGCATCAACTTTAAAAACCAGAAAGGGTATTGTGGGCAGTACTTCCGACATTTTAAGCTATGTTGAGCAAAGCAAAGCCTCTCAGTTTATTCTTGGTTCTGAATGTGATTTAGGTGCCACTTTAAAAGGAATGTTTCCAACAAAACAATTTATTACTCCATGTATCATGTGTCAACATATGAAGCGGATAACACTCCAAAACACTCTTGATGCATTACGTTCTATCGGAACTCCTAATGAAGCACAATACAATGTTTCCATTGATGAAACCATCAGAAAAAAAGCTTATGCGCCAATCAAATTAATGTTAGATTTAAGTTAATTTTTCTTCCGTTCTTTTTAATGAATAAAATTGAAACCGACATACTTGTTTTGGGAAGCGGAATTGCTGGCCTTAGTTTAGCCATAAAAGCTGCTTCTATTGGCAATGTATGCATCGTTACAAAAGCCGCTTGTATAGAAAGTAACACTCGCCTTGCACAAGGGGGAATTGCATGCGTGTGGGACGAAAATGATAGCTTTCAAAAACATATTAATGATACAATAATTGCTGGTGATGGGCATTGTAACATTATTGCTGTGAATACTGTCGTTCAAAACGCCCCGAAAATGATTCAGGACTTGATGTCTCTGGGGGTAAAATTTAATAAAAATAAAGACAATTCTCTTGAATTAGGAAGAGAGGGCGGACACTCAAACCACCGCATTGTTCATATTAACGATGAGTCAGGACTTGCAATTGTAAATGCATTATTAGAAAAAGCTCGCTCCATAAAAAACATATCGTTTTACGAACATCATTTTGCTATCGATTTATTAAAAAAAGAAGAAACTTGCACAGGTGCTTTGGTTTGGGATATAAAAAATGAAGGAACTGTAATTTTCAACTCACGGCTAACAATACTTGCTACAGGTGGTGCCGGCAAAGTGTTTGAACAAACTACAAATCCCGATATTGCAACTGGCGATGGGTATGCAATGGCAAATAATATTGGTGCTGATTTAGCTGATATGGAATTCGTTCAATTTCACCCAACATCATTATTTCATCCAAATGCAAATGGCTTTTTAATAAGTGAGGCCCTCCGGGGATTTGGTGCCGAATTAGTATTACCCGATGGAAAACGATTCATGCAAAATTATCATATTTTGGGATCCCTTGCTCCAAGAGACATTGTGTCGAGAGCTATCTATACTGAAATGCAAAAAAATCACTTAAGCTGTTTGTTTTTAGATGCCCGATCTTTGCCTTCAGTTGAATTAATAAACAAATTCCCCGCTATTTACCAAAAGTGTTTGCTGCTTGATATTGATATTACAAAAAATTTAATTCCAATTGCTCCTGCAGCACATTATATCTGTGGGGGTGTTGTAACAGACATTAACGGAAGAACAAATATTAAAGGTCTTTATGCCCTTGGAGAGGTTGCTTGTACCGGCCTACACGGAGCAAACAGGCTAGCCAGTAATTCACTTTTAGAAGGACTTGTGTTTGCAGAAAATGCGTTTCAAAATATTAAAAATAACTTACATGATCATCCATTCAAAAAAATAATGCAAGATGATATTTCTGATAATTTTAGAAACAATATCGGGGAACAAAATATCATTAAAAAACTTAAGCAAAATGTGGGGGAGATAATGTGGAAATATGCCGGAATAAAAAGAAACCAAAAAAACATGTTATTAGCTTATGATAAGCTTGGACTAATTGAAGACGCATACACCGAATTATCACTTACTTCCATTTCAACTCCTGATTTATTGGAATTAAGAAACATTATAATTACTGCAAAATTGATTATGGGATTTGCCATAAACAGATCTGAAAGCTTGGGTACACATTTTCTTGAAGAAACAGACTATAACTAATTTGTTTGATGATCTTCAGCGCACCACTCAGCATAGGATGTTGCTGTTTCGTATAACTTTAGTTTTTGAAGAGTTACGTTTGAGGGCAATTGATTAATTAACAGCTTGGCAAAATGACTTAACAAATTTTCACAAGTGGGTTGAAACGAGGTAAATACTGTTTTGTTCTCTGTTTGTACTATTGCCTCGGTGAGTCCTTTGTTTGCTCGCTCTGGTAAAATCAGTGCATGGTCAAATGGTGTAATAATAAATTCGTTTACTATTTTTTTTAACCCTGAAAACTCAATAACCATACCATCATGAGGGTTTGTTTCATCACTAATTGGCAAACCCTTTATTGTTACATGAAGTCGATATGAGTGTCCATGGATGTTTTTACAAAGTCCTTCATATCCTGCAAGTAAATGAGCTGCTTCAAAACAAAAAATCTTTGTTATTCGTATCATTTTTTTTTCCGAATAAACCGAGTAAACACCAACAATACAATGATTTTAGTCAAGTATTTGTTTTTTACATTCATATTCGCCTATATTTGTTGTCTTAATTTCGACTTATGATGAAGCAAGTATTAAAAGTTGTCTTGTATATAATAATATTTATGTCTCCAAGCTTGTCGTTTGCGCAACCAACTTTTGGTAGCGGGGGGTTGTGCGATACTTGTACCCCTATTGATCAGCAAACAATTATGCTCGCTTCTGGTGGTGTGTTATATGCAATACATAAAATAAGAGAA
>CAIUEQ010000217.1 GCA_903898215.1 uncultured Bacteroidota bacterium
ACTTTTTTAATGAAATGATTATAAATTCCTCCGGCATAAACTTCTATCTGATGGCGATTCTCCTCACTCATTTTATCAGCGATCAAAGGTTCTCCTGCAGCTTTAAATTTTCCATGACGAATTAAAATCGGCTCCACTCCTATCTTATCAAACATTCCTTTTAAATATGGTTCCTGATAACTGTACCCGTTGATAAGAATTTCTCCTGCAGGATTCAAATAAATTTTGTCGGCAACAGATGCTAAATAATAACCATGCTCTTCCATCATCTCTCCATAAGCGATGATAAACTTTTTCGACTTTTTAAATTCGATCAAAGCATCTCTCACTTCATCAAGCGTCCCGTAACTGCTGAATCCAATGGATACATTCATGTATATCCCTTTGATCTTTTCATCAGTAGCAGCATACCTGATACTTTTTAAAATATCGTTCAATCCTATTTTCTTATTCGACTCCATTGAAGAAAAGTTAAATCCTTCAAATGGATTTTTTGATGTGCGCCCAGGGATCAAATAATTAAGATCGAGCTGAAGAACAGATTTGTCTTTTACTGCAATATCTGAGTCAGAATCTTTAGAAACTAATCCGGCCACAATGCCCATCATTACTAAGACAAAAAGTATTGCTGAAATAAAAATACCAACTATTGTGGCGAACATAAATTTAAAAAACTGTTTCATATGATGATGATTTTTTGTTATTTAAAAAATGTAAAATTACTGTGAGTTTATGATAATCAAAATATAATATTTCGTTCCTACGGAACTTTTATAATTCCTAGTAAAATTTTTACTGCCAATATTTAACTCCTAACGGAGTTATTATTTTTTTTTATTGGATGTTGATTTTGCTATATCATTGCCCATTTGAATTATAGTTCCAGTTTAAATACCTAGGTATTTTGTCCTGTTTATAAGATTAAAAGTTACCATATCTGTATATTGTTTCTTTTTAATTTTTGCTCCTATTTTAAATTAAAAAAAATACTGCTAATAAGTAGCAATCAAGAAGTCACGTAGTGAACACATATCGGTAATATTCCAAAAATCAAAAGGGCATAAAGTCCCTTAGGGACGAGATAAACAAATCTGATTTTTTTATATTGGATGCAAATTAAGGAAATTAGCAAACAGCAACCTATTTTCGCAAACTCTTAATGATCATTTAATGGAATTAAATTCACTTACCGCCATCTCTCCGGTTGATGGCAGATACCGTAAACAAACAGAATCCTTATCAGCATATTTCTCTGAATTTGCTTTGATACGTTACAGAGTGTTGATGGAAATTGAATATTTTATCGCTTTGGCTGAATTGCCTTTACCACAGTTAAAAGGTAAAATTAACGCATCAACTAAAAAAGATCTTCGCTCGATTTTTATGAATTTTAGTTTGAAAGATGCGGAGCGTGTAAAAGAAATTGAGAAGACCACAAATCATGATGTGAAGGCTGTTGAATATTTTATCAAGGAAAAAATTTCACCTTTTGGTTTGGACGATATCAGTGAGTTTATTCACTTCGGACTTACCTCACAGGACATTAATAATACAGCTATTCCATTATCAATTCTTCATGCAAATGTGGATGTGATATTACCTGTATTACAAGAATTAATTGAAAAATTAAAACATGATGCAAAGGCATGGAAAAACATCCCAATGCTTGCTCACACTCACGGACAACCGGCATCTCCAACAAAACTCGGAAAAGAAATTAATGTATTTATTGAACGTATTGAAGAACAATTAGAGCAATTAAGATTGATTCCTTGTTCTGCAAAGTTTGGTGGTGCAACAGGAAATTTCAACGCACATCATGTTGCTTTCCCTAAAACCGATTGGGTAAAATTTTCAAATAGTTTTTTAACCTCACTTGGATTAAGTCGCTCGCAATACACTACACAAATTGAACATTACGATAACCTTGCTTCGATGTGTGATGCTTATAAAAGATTGAATACTATTTTGCTCGATTTGAGTAGAGATTTCTGGCAATATATTTCGATGGAATACTTTAAACAACAATTGAAAAAAGGTGAAGTTGGTTCATCAGCAATGCCACATAAAGTGAACCCAATCGACTTTGAAAATGCAGAAGGAAATTTCGGAATGGCTAATGCATTATTTGAACATTTGTCGGCAAAACTTCCAGTGTCGCGCTTGCAGAGAGACCTTACAGATTCAACAGTTCTAAGAAATATCGGAGTTCCGTTGTCACATACTTTGATAGCTTATAAAAGTTTAATTAAAGGATTAAACAAACTGGTTTTAAATGAACAAAAACTTGAAGCAGATCTGGAAAATAATTGGGCAGTTGTTGCCGAAGCTATTCAAACAGTTTTGCGTAGAGAAGGATTTCCAAAACCTTATGAAGCATTAAAAGATCTTACACGTACCAACACAAAAATTGGCGAGAAACAGATTAAAAACTTTATTGATAAATTAAAGGTTTCTGCAAAAATTAAAACTGAGCTAAAGAAAATTACTCCTCATAATTATACAGGAGTTTATTAGAAAACTGCTTTCGGGTATAAATAAACTTATTGCATCATCTTCTAAATATTAGGCTAAAGCTTTCTAATATCTTTTTCAAAACTCCCTGTCCTAAGGTAAGGGCTATAGAAAAAAATATTTTTAAAACTCAACATGAACTCTTAAACCAAATACATTAACAGGTCCACGATCTTTGTTATAGCCTGGATTGAAGGCAAGTTGATAATCGGCAGTTAACCATAAAGTAGGTGTGAGATTTAAATTATAAAATGTTTCCATGATCTGCTCTTGCTGGTAATTTAAATTTCCTTTTCCATCACCAAGCATAAAAGTTAAACCTCCGGCATTTAAATAATCAATATGATCTTGAGATAATCCATTAAAAGCTATTGCTATTCCTAAAATATCTTTAGGTCGTTTCCATTTTATTCCATGTATAACTGTTCCCAAACTTGCACTCTGATCCACTTCGGTAAAAGTCCAAATGCAGGTTTTACCATCATTCCAACTCACTCTGCAAAAAAAACCGATATCATCCGTAATTTTCTGATCGATATTAAACACAAAACCATATTTCTTTCCACCATATTTCTTTCCAAGTGTTTCGCCTGAAACCACTGAATTCAAGGTTGAATCTCCATTTTTCATTCCTTCGATTGCGTCTTGATACAAAACTGCTTTTGAAATAGTATGGAATAGTAGAAATCGGATTTTTCCGGAGTGATTATTTAATTTTAATTTTCTTTCAATTTCAAAAGTCTCTGAATGAGCTTTTGAATAATTCCAATCAAACCAAGCACCATTAACAAGTAATGGAACCAAAGCACTAGAAATCCTAATTTCCCATCCAGGTTTAATTAACTCAATTACTCCTCCCCAGGTATAACCACGAACATTTGCAGGATAATCCCAACTCGTTCCACTCATCAAACTCCAGTTCATAAATTTTGTTCGTGGATCATGAGCATATAAATTATGATCAAAAAAATCAGCTATTGAAAATTTTCCTGCACTCAATGTGATACGAGATTGTGGAATTATTTCTTTCACTTGATTAAAATCATTATCAATTAATTCTTTTTTATTTGAAGACCCTATCGCAAAATGTTGTTGAATGAAAAACCTTGCAACGTATCCGGTTGGACTTGGATCTCCTACCCTAAAAGTTTCACCGTTAAATGCTCCTCCTATCCCTAAAACACTTCCCAATCCCTTTCCTCCGGCAATTTCCGGATTAAAATAAATGGATGCATTTTTCCATAATTTCATTCCAATAAAAAGTGTTGATGTAAGAGATGTTGCTTCATCTTTATCTTTAGAAAAACTATTTGGTCCTGAAACTGATGAGCTAAATCCCGGATGCATTTGATAAATTGTTGTTAACTGAAAATGAAAACTCCATCTGCCGGAAGAATCCAATTTATTTTCTTCAAAACTTTTAAAACTTTCTTGTTGAGCTTCTGCAAAAAATGCTGTC
>CAIUEQ010000218.1 GCA_903898215.1 uncultured Bacteroidota bacterium
ATTTAATGGAGAAAAAGATTTCGCGTATGTGGTAAAAAGATTTAACATCAAAGAACTGATTATCTCCACTCAAAATATTTCGAAGAATAGAAAGCTAGAAATTATTGAACAATGTTTGGCGTTGAATGTAAAAGTTAGAAATGTTCCCCCTGCCGAACGTTGGATTAATGGGGAGCTAAGTTTTAATCAGATTAAAAATGTAAAAATTGAAGATCTGATGGAGCGTGATACAATTGAGTTGGATAGGGAAAGTGTTGCTCAGCAAATCAGAGGGAAATCGATTTTGGTTACTGGTGCTGCAGGTTCTATTGGAAGCGAAATTGTGAAGCAACTTATTGCGTGTCATCCTCAGAAACTAATTTTACTTGATAGATCGGAAGAGGGATTGTATCAGTTAGATAATTATTTAAGTAAAAATCATAAATTAGCCTATTCCACTTTTATTGAAATTATTGTTGGTGATATTTGTGATGAAAGCAGGATGAACAATTTGTTTAAAACACACAAACCAAATATTATCTATCATGCTGCCGCCTATAAGCATGTTCCTTTAATGGAGGAAAATCCTTCGGAAGCTATAAAAACGAATGTTGGAGGTACAAGATTGATTGCAAATATGGCTGTTAATTACCATGCCGAAAAGTTTGTGATGATATCAACAGATAAGGCTGTAAATCCAACAAATGTAATGGGAGCATCAAAAAGAATTGCCGAAATATATGTGCAATCTCTTGGCAATAAATTACATGAGAAAGGTACCAATAAAATAAAATTTATTACCACCAGATTCGGAAATGTATTAGGGTCGAGTGGGTCGGTTATTCCAAAATTTAGAAAACAAATCGAAGATGGTGGCCCTATCACAGTTACTCATCCCGAGATTACGAGATATTTTATGACCATTCCTGAAGCCTGTCAATTAGTGTTAGAGGCCGGAAATATGGGAAAAGGAGGAGAAATCTATATTTTTGATATGGGAAATTCTACCAAAATTATTGATCTCGCAAAAAAAATGGTTCAACTTTCAGGGTTAACTTTAGGGCAAGATATTCAAATTGTATTTTCGGGATTGAGGCCCGGTGAAAAAATTGAAGAAGAACTTTTAGCAGATCATGAAAATAGTATTGCAACACACCATCCAAAAATTATGATTGGAAAGGTTCGCGTATATGATTTTGATTTTATTTCTGAACAAGTAGAGAATCTTCTTTCAATATTAAAAAATCAAAACTCTTTTGAAATAGTAATGTTAATGAAAGAATTGGTTCCTGAATATATCAGCAAAAACTCTATCTATGAATCGATTGACATATCTAAATATGATAAGTCAACTAGCAAATCAGAACTCAAAATCATGAAATAAGTCATAGTATTTTTACAAAATTTTATTCACACCCTTTTATTTTTGGTTTATGTCAATATATTTGTCGCAAAATAAAAATAAGGGGTATTTTTTTGTGTTTTAAATCACATTATCCCTTACATAATTTAACTGTCAACTAGTTACCATGAGAATAATAAAACTTAGTTCAATTCTGTTTTTCTTAGTATTTGCTGTAAATTTTGTTTTTGCAGATGTTGCAGAAGGCGAAAAGCTGTTTAAAGCTAATTGTACTTCTTGTCACGCGATCAATGAAAAAATTGTTGGTCCCGCGCTTAAAGATGCACATAAACGTAGAAAAGAAGATTGGTTGTTAAAATGGATCAAAAATTCACCAGGAATGATTCAGTCGGGAGATCCTATTGCTGTGCAGTTATTTAACGACAACAATAAAATTCCAATGCTGCCATTTCTTTCTTTAAAAGACAGTGAGATAAAATCTATCATCTCTTATATTAAACAAGAAAGTGAAGCACCTGCAAAAACTGTAACAGCAGCTGCTGATCAAACTACAGCATCTGTTACAACAAATCAACCTAAAGGTTTTTATCGTAATACAACATTATTTATGTTGCTAGGATTAGCCTTGTTTTTAGTAATCATTGTTTTTGTATTATTAAGAATTAAGAAAAGTGTTAACGAATTATATGCAATCAAGCATCCTGAAAAAGCTGCAGCAGAATTACAAGAGAAAACTTCTGAATACAAACGCACCTTAAATTACAAATTGTTTAAGAAACATCCTGTTGTTGGAGTATCCTTTATTGTGATGGGTTTTGTGATTGTTTTAGGATTAATTGGATTTGATTATGGGAATAAAGTTGTTGGTGTTCAAAAAGGATATATGCCTACACAGCCGATAAAATATTCGCATCAATTGCATGCAGGAACATATAAAATTAATTGTCAATATTGCCATTCAGGTGCTGATAAAAGTAAACAAGCAACTGTGCCATCTGCCAGCACTTGTATGAATTGCCATATGCATGTTACCGCAAGTGCAAAATACAATGGAAATGTTTCACCTGAAATTCAAAAAATTTATGATGCAGTTGGATGGGATGCAAACAAAAAAGCATACGATCCATCAAAAACACAAACACCAATTAAATGGGTACGCGTGCATAATCTTCCTGACCACGCATATTTTAATCACGCTCAACACGTAAAGATCGGAAAAGTAGAATGTCAGGCTTGTCATGGTCCGGTTGAAACAATGCAAGTAGTTTCTCAACAACGCAGTCTTCAAATGGGCTGGTGTATCAATTGCCACCGCGAGGCAAAAGTGGATGTAGCAAATAACGATTACTATGTAAAGCTTCATGCTGAATTGAAAAAAGAAGGAAAATCTTCAATTACAGTAGCTCAAAATGGCGGAACAGAATGTGGCAAATGCCATTATTAATTTTAGATTTAAGAATTACGATTTACGATTTACGAATTAGAAAAAATTACCGATGGAAAATAAAAACAACTATTGGAGAGGATTAGAAGAGTTAAACAACGATCCTACTTTTCTTCAAAACAAAAAGAAAGAATTCAACGAAGGTATTCCTTTAGAAGAAGTGCTTACTGAAAATGACGGAGATTTGTCATCAAACAGACGCGATTTTTTAAAATATTTCGGATTTAGTATTTCTGCAGTAGCTCTTGCTTCATGTAATAAAGCTCCTGTTAAAAATGTGATTCCTTATATCATCAAACCTGAGAATATCACTCCTGGGATTCCAAATTTTTATGCTTCAACATGTGGATCGTGCTCGGCAAGTTGTTCAATTTTAGTAAAAACTCGCGAGGGTCGTCCTATTAAAATTGAAGGAAACGAAGAGTCGCCATTGTTTAAAGGAGGAGTTTGTGCAACCGGTCATGCAGGTTTGTTAGATTTATATGATAACGAAAGATTGCGTGCTCCAAAAGCAGAAGGAAATGATGTTGATTGGAATACCCTTGATGCAAAAGTGAAAGATGGTTTATCAAAATCAAAAAACATTCGCATCGTTTCGGGAACAGTTAATAGTCCATCAACAAAAAAAGCTATTGCTGAATTCACTGCAAAATATCCAAATTCAAAACACTTATCATACGAAGCAGCATCATTATCATCAATGATTGAGGCTAACAATAAATCGTTTGGAAAAGCTGTAATTCCCGGATATCATTTTGAAAAAGCAAACGTGATTGTGAGTTTTGGAGCTGATTTTTTAGGGACTTGGATATCACCTGTTGAATATACAAAACAGTGGGTTACTAACCGAAAAGTTAGCAACGATAAAAGAGCAATGAGCCGTCATATTCAGTTTGAATCAAACCTATCTTTAACAGGTTCAAATGCTGATGTGAGAATTCCAATTAAGCCAAGTGCTGAAGGAGTTGCTTTAATTAGTTTATATAATAAAATAGCTGCATTGGCAGGAGCACCGGTATTAAGCGGAGCCCAAAATGTAGAGTTTGCTGTGAACATGATTGATAATTCGGCAAAAGAATTATGGAATGCAAAAGGAAGTTCATTAGTAGTTTCAGGTTCAAATAATTTAGATCATCAATTATTGGTAAACGCTATCAATAGTTTACTTGGAAATTACGGAAGCACTATCGACCTAGATAATTATTCAAACCAACATCAAGCTAACGATGCTGCTTTTGAAGCATTTGTTGCAGAGATGAATAATGGAGGAGTAGATGCTGTAATTTTTTATAATAGCAATCCTGCTTACAGTTATTATAATGCTAAGAAATTTGAAGACGGTTTGAAAAAAGTAGCATTAACTGTTACTACATCAGCTTCGGTTGATGAAACAGGAGCTCTTTGTAAATTTCATGCACCTGATCATCATTTCTTAGAATCATGGAATGATGCTGAACCAAAAATTGGATATTTCGGTTTAACACAACCAACAATTTCTCCGGTATTTAAAACTCGTCAGGCACAAGAAAGTTTCTTGAGATGGGCAGATAATTCAACTGAATATTATGATTTCATCCAAAACAATTGGAAGACAACTATTCTTTCAGGTGTTGGAATTTTTGAAACTATCTGGAACAAAAGTTTACACGATGGATTTTATATTGTTGCCGAAAAATCAGCTTCAAAATATACCGTTTCATCACTTCCTTCTGAAGCTGTAAATCCATCATATTCAGCTTATACTTCATCGAAAGAAAAATTAGAAATTAATTTGTATTCGAAAGTTGGAGTTGGAGATGGAACTCATGCAAATAATCCTTGGTTACAAGAATTACCTGATCCTATCTCAAAAGTATGTTGGGATAATTATGCTACCATCGGAAAAGTTACTGCCGATAATTTCAAATTAAAAGACGGTGATATTATTAAGATCACAACTAAAGCCGGAACAATTGAAAAAGTTCCTGTATTGGTTCAACCGGGTCAGGCAAATAATACCATTTCGATTGCATTAGGTTATGGTAGAACAACAGGAAAAGTATCGAAAAATGTTGGTAGAAATGTTTACCCAATCGTAACTTTTAACAATAGCACTTTCAATTATATTTCAGGAGATGTTGCTATCGAAAAAACCGGTAATCATTATCAGTTACCACAAACTCAAACGCATCATACTATCGAAGGTCGCTCACTAATTCGTGAAGCATCTTTGAACGAATATATCAAAGACAGCAAAGCTGGTAATCACGAAAAAGCTCATATGATTACTCTTTGGGCTGAACGCGATAGCAAAGGTCACAAATGGGGAATGGCAATTGATATGAATGCTTGTACCGGTTGCGGATCTTGTGTGGTTAGTTGTAGTGCCGAAAATAATGTTCCGGTTGTTGGAAGAAAAGAGATCTTAAATGCACGTGAAATGCATTGGATTCGTATCGACCGTTATTATAGTTTTAAAGATAAAAACGGAAAGAAAACAACTAAAGAAAAAGAATACGATAAAGCAGAAACAGGTGCAGATTTCGAGAATGTAAAAGTGACGTTTCAGCCTGTAATGTGTCAGCAATGCGGACATGCACCATGCGAAACAGTTTGTCCTGTTCTTGCAACAGTTCATAGCTCAGAAGGCTTGAACCAAATGGCTTATAACCGTTGTGTTGGAACAAGATATTGTGCAAATAACTGTCCGTATAAAGTAAGAAGATTCAATTGGTTCAAATATCGTGAGAACGATGATTTCGATTTTAACTTCAACAACGACTTAGGCAGAATGGTGATTAATCCTGATGTAACAGTTCGTTCACGAGGAGTAATGGAAAAATGTTCTTTCTGTATTCAACGCATTCAAGCAGGTAAATTAAAAGCGAAACTTGAAAGCAGAGAAATGGTTGATGGAGATGTGAAAACTGCTTGTCAGCAATCATGTCCTGCAAATGCAATTGTATTTGGAGATATGTTTGATCCGAACAGTGAGATATCAAAACTTCAGGATAACGATAGAAGTTATGTAATGTTAGAAGAGTATGATGTTAAACCATCAGTATCTTATTTCACAAAAATCAGAAACGTAAATGAAGAAGTTGCAGGTGAGTTTAAAGGAGAGAGTGAACATGAAGCACCTAAAGCAGAACATACCGAACATCATTCATAATATAAAAAAAATTGTTCTTTAAAAATAAGTGAAAAACTCCATAAAAAAATTCATTTCAAAGTTATCAGGCAAATGGATTTTTGATGAGATCATGCTTGGTTACACTGATAAGTTTGTGAGTGTACCGAAGATTGGAAATTATATCCGAATCAAAGCATTTGAACTTCATGTGAGTGAAATAATTGAAAATAATGTAGCAGGAGATATTGCAGAAGTTGGCGTTTTTCAAGGAGATTTTGCTAAGTATATGAACGAAGCATTTCCCGACAGAACGTTTTATCTTTTCGATACTTTTGAAGGTTTTGATGAAAGAGATGTAAGCATCGAAAAGAAAGAAAAATTTAGCAGTGGAGATCAGGATTTTTCGAATACAAGTGTTGAAGGAGTGCTTAATAAAATGCCTAACAAAGGCAAATGTGTTGTGAAGCAAGGTTATTTTCCTGAATCGTTAAAAGGTTTAGAAAGTCGCTTCGCATTTGTTTCTTTAGATGCTGATTTGTTTCAGCCAATTTATGAAGGGTTAACCTATTTTTATCCCAGATTAAATAAAGGAGGAGTGATTTTTATTCACGATTACAACAACAATTTGTATTCGGGAGTAAAAGATGCAGTTAAAAAATATTGTAATGAAAACCAGATATCATGTGTTCCAATTCCGGATGCATGGGGAACGGCAATAATAAGAAAACCATAAAAAAAATTAAATAATATGTACGAATCTCCGATAAGAGAAACATTAATTTTAGGTGGCAAAACATACCACGATATCTCAACAGACATTTGTCGTCCGCTTGAGAATAAAGCTTCAAAAGGATGGTGGATTGGTTTTACCATTTCAGCATTAGTTCTAGCAATGTGGATTTATGCAACTACCTACACCATGCTTGTGGGAATAGGCGCTTGGGGTTTAAATAAAACTGTAGGTTGGGCATTTGATATTACCAACTTCGTGTTTTGGGTAGGTATCGGTCACGCAGGAACTTTGATCTCTGCAGTATTATTGTTGTTCCGTCAGAAATGGCGTATGTCAATTAACAGATCAGCAGAAGCGATGACAATTTTTGCGGTAATATGTGCTGCATCATTTATCGTGTCTCACATGGGTCGCCCGTGGGTAGCTTATTGGCCAATTCCGCTTCCAAATGCATTTGGTTCATTATGGGTAAACTTTAACTCTCCATTGGTTTGGGACGTATTTGCAATCTCAACATATTTCTCTGTATCGTTGGTTTTTTGGTATGTAGGATTAATTCCTGATATCGCAACCATTCGCGATAGAGCAACTACAAAAATGCGCAGATTTATGTACAATTATTTCTCAATGGGATGGAATGGTTCAACAAGATCTTGGCACCGATATGAAATGATTAGTTTGATTCTTGCAGGTATTTCAACACCGTTGGTACTTTCTGTTCACTCAATTGTATCTATGGATTTTGCAACATCATTAGTACCGGGATGGCATACAACAATTTTTCCTCCCTACTTTGTTGCCGGAGCAATTTTCTCTGGATTTGGAATGGTATTAACTCTTTTAGTTGTTGGTCGTGTTGTTCTAAAACAAGAAGAATATATTACCATGGAACATTTGGATGCGATGGCTAGAATTGTAATGTTAACCGGAACCTTAGTTGGTTTGGCTTATATCACTGAATTTTTCGTAGCAGCATATTCAGGTGTTGAATATGAACAATACGCATTTATCAATCGTGCAACAGGACCATACTGGTGGGCATATTGGATTATGATGAGTTGTAATCTTATTGCACCACAAGTGTTTTGGATAAAATGGGCAAGGTCAACGCCATGGTTTTTATTTTTCATGTCGATCATTGTAAATATTGGTATGTGGTTCGAGCGATTTGTAATTATCGTTACCTCCCTTCACCGCGATTTCTTGCCTTCGAGCTGGACAATGTATATGCCTACAATTGTTGAAGTAGC